>DASXWZ010000026.1:0-26414 GCA_036503375.1 Rhodanobacteraceae bacterium
GACGACCAATCCCGGGATGATCGCCGCCACTATCACCAGAGACTCGGTGTTGAGCAACGGCACCGCTTTCCCGTTCGCGCCGAACATGCCGCGCAGCACCGTCCAGGCGCGCGCGAACGTCCTGGCACGGAAGAACACCCAGGTGACATTCACCAGCGCGTAGGTGATCAGGCCAAACGCGATCAGCGTCCACGCGCTCGGCCGGAACCCCGCGAAGCGGTTGCGCAGCCAGCGCTCGACGGAAAGATAGATGCCGTGCAATCCGCCCCACGCAACGAACGTCCAGTTGGCGCCGTGCCACAAACCGCCGAGCAGCATCGTGCCCATCAGTGCGGCATAGGTGCGGCGCGGTCCGTGGCGATTGCCACCCAGCGGAATGTAGAGGTAATCGCGTAGCCACGACGACAGCGTGATGTGCCACCGCCGCCAGAAATCGGAGAAACCGATCGCCGCATAGGGAAACCGGAAGTTGTCCGGCATCGCGAAGCCCAGGCACAGCGCCACGCCGATCGCGATCGTCGAGTAGCCGGCGAAGTCGCAGAAGATCTGCCCGCTGAAGGCGAGCGTCCCCATCCACGCATCCAGCGCTCCTGGAATCTTGTCGCTGTCGTAAACCTTTTCCGCGACCTGCGCTAGAAAACCATCGGCCAGCACGACCTTGTTGAACATGCCGATCGTCATCAGCGCCAGACCGAAGAACAGCTGCTGGCGGTTCGCGCGGCGCGGCTGTTCGAACTGCGGCACGAGCTCCGTGGGACGCATGATCGGTCCGGCGACGAGGTGCGGGAAGAACGTTACGAACAACGCGTAGTCCAGGAAATTGCGCGCCGGCAACGCACGCCGCAGATATACGTCCAGCGTGTACGACATCGTCGCGAAGGTGTAGAACGAGATGCCCACCGGCAACACGATGTCCGGCGCAGGCGCGTGATACGTCACTCCGATCGAAGCCAGCAGCGTGGTGAAGTTCGCGAGCAGAAATCCGCCGTACTTGAAGTAACCCAGCATGCCGAGGTTGGCGACCACCGACAGCAGCATCCAGGCGCGGCGCGCCATCGGTTTCCGTGCCTTCACCAAACCTTGCGCGGCATACCAGTCCACCACCGTCGAGATCCACAGCAGGATCACGAAGGGAGGGTTCCACGCGGAATAGAAGACGTAACTCGCGATCAGCAGGTTGAACTTGCGGATCTTCCACGCGAGCGGCAGCGAATGGATCGCAAGCACGATCGCGAAGAACGCGATGAAGGTGAGCGAGTTGAAGACCATGACCGGCCTCCCGCCTTCCCCGAAGGCGGGAGGAGTATGTCAGAACCGGATCGTTGCGCCAGTGCCGCAGATCGGCGATCAGGCGGCCGTGGCGTCCAGTTGCCAGGCATCCGCGTTGGACGCCAACTGGTTGCGGCCCCGCAGCTTGGCGTTGTACAGCGCGGCATCGGCCTGGCGCACCCAGGCGCGGGCGTCACGCGCGCCTTCGCCGGATTGCGCGATACCGATGCTGAGCGTGCAATGCAGGTCCGCCGCGTGTTCGAAGCCCGCCGCGTGGATGCTGGCGCGGATGCGCTCGGCGATCTGCGCGGCGGTAACCGCATCCACGCCGTTCAACACCACGCCGAACTCGTCGCCGCCGTAGCGGCCGGCGATATCGCCCTCGCGCATGTTGCGGCGGATGATCGCGCCGATGCGGCCGATCACCTCGTCGCCCACCGTGTGGCCGTAGCGGTCGTTGATCTGCTTGAAATGGTCGATGTCGATCATCAGCAGCGAGGCCACGCCACCGCTGTTGCCGCAGCCGGCGAGGACGCGGTCAACCGATTCCTCCCAGTGTGCGCGGTTGAGCAGTTCGCTCAGCCCGTCGATGCTGCTGATCCGTGCCAGCAGTCGGTTCTGCTGGCGCACGCGCTGGGTGAGCTTGTAGGTCATCCAGCTCAGGATCAACGGGTAGCTCACCAGGAAAGGCATCGTCGCCAGCATTTCCGCCATCGCGGTTTGCGGCGCCCAGTCGAAACCGCCTGTGGTGACCGCCAGCGTGGCAGCGAGCATCTGCACGCCCATGCCGCGCAGCAGCAGGGCGACTCCGCCCACCGCCACGCAATCCATCGCCAGCATGGTGACGATCGTGAAGGAAGGCAGCAGGTCGAAGTGCATCAGCACGACCCAGATCCCGCCCATGAAGGAATCCACCAGCACGTTGCTGCGCTCGGTCCGGACCGGATCGGCGTCGCGCTGCGACAGGAAACGCGCGAGGTGCGGCCAGATGAAACCATTGATCGCGAGCAGTCCCCACACCGGCGCCGGCGCACCATGTCGCCAGAACACCGCAGCCACCATGACGAACCCCAGGCCCAGTCCCACGATCCGCAACGCATACGACGCTGCGACGAAACGCAGCGCGCGGGTGCGTGCAGAAGCAGCGTGGAGGGAAGACGGCGACATGCGATTTTGGGAACCGTGCAAGTGGTACTTGTTCCGGCTTGAGCAAGCCCGATGCCATCCTGCCCACGAAACGTGACGCATTTAACGCCGGAGGGGGTAGCGACACACAATGTCACGCACGGATTGCACACGGACCTGCATCCGTGCACCTGCCGTAACGACGAAAGGGGAACCGCGTCACGCGGAGAAAGTCAGGCCTCGCAATGGCTCCAGCGTCACTGCGCCGTTCCGCGGAGCTCGACACGCGGGTTATCGGCAGGCGGCATTCCCTGTTTCGATTTTTGACGATTCGCAGGTGCGGCAGCGTGACCGCCGCTCGCGTGCGCCCCCGAAGAAACGAAGCCCAGCGCTTCGGCACGAAGCAGTGCAACGCTGCTTCGTGCCTTCAAGGCCGCGTCGTCAACCGGCTGGTTTGCGGAAACGATAGATGAACTGATCCGTGTGGCCGCGGATCGACTCGTCGAACACTTTGACTGTGTGCGGGTCCTTCGGATTGCGCAGGGCATCGCTTTCTCCGTCGAACTTGAAGCCGGCAGCTTCCACCTCCTTCTTCACCAGCATGGGATCGATGCGGTGCAGCGTGTCCGTGTCGGCAGCGCCGGAGCCCTTCGGCGCAACGTGATCGATGATCACGTACACGCCACCCGGTTTCAGCGCGTCGAACACCTGCTTGTTGAACGCGCCCATGTCCACCGGACCCATGAAGGGATCGTGGTAGTCGTGGTAGTTCTGCGAGGTGAACACCAGATCGACTTTCTGCGGCACGCCCAGGTGCGCAGCCGGCTCCTTCAAGAGCGAGACGTTCTTGTAGTGCGGCGTGGCGACCAGCGACTGCCACTGCGCATAGCTCTTGGTGCTGAACTTGCCCATTTCGTCCGGCCAGATCGTGTAGACGTGTCCGGCCGCACCGACGATCGCGCTGAATACGCGCGTCCAGTAGCCGCTGCCCGGCACCAGTTCCAGCACCGCATCGCCCGGTTTCACCTGGGTGAACGCCATCACCGCGGCGATCTGGCGACGCGCGTCGTCCTTGCTATCGGCCGCCCGCTCCGGATCGTTGATGGCAGTGGTGATGTAAGCCGGTGCCGCCGTGTAGGCGGGCGTAGCGGTGGAAGCGGCCTGCTGTGCGCCGGCCGTGGCGGAAACCGAGAGCGCGAGCAGGGAAGCGATGGTGCGCATGCGCATGGCTGGACTCCTTGTCGGGGATGGGAGTTCCGATATTGTGCGCGCAAACGGCCGCCGTGCGCGCATGACCTCCGGCACTCCGGCCCGGTGTCCTGGACATCCCGCCTCGCGGCATCAGGCTGGCTTTGTCCTTGCAGCGATTTCGGCGCAAACTGGGCAATTCACCTCCTGCAGAAGCCATGTCGAGCCAGATCTCCACCCTGCACCGCCACCCACTGGAAGCCACCATTCGCGCCCGCCTGGATCATGTGCTGGAAATGCTGGTGGACGCGGTCTGCATCGTGGATCCCGAAGGTCATTTCGTCTACGCGAGTTCGGCCTGCGAACGCATCTTCGGCTATACGCCGGAAGAAATGATCGGCCGGCAGATGCTGGAGCTGATCCATCCGGAAGACCGCGTGCGCACACTGGGCGCGGTGAACGGCATCATGGACGGTACGCCCAATCCGCACTTCGAGAACCGCTATGTCCGCAAGGACGGCAGCGTCGCGCACATCATGTGGTCGGCGCGATGGTCAGCGCAGGACGGGGTCCGTATCGCCGTCGCGCGGGATGTCACCGAACACAAGCGCGGCGAAGCAGTGCAGGCGGCGCTGCTCGCGATCTCGGAGGCCGCGCACATGGCCACCGATCTGCTCGACCTGTTCTACCAGATCCACGCGATCATCGGCGGCCTGCTGCCGGCGCGCAATTTCTTCGTCACGCTGTACGACCGCGACAGCGATACGCTAAGTTTTCCCTACTTCGTTGACGAGCACGACCAGACACCCGCCCCGCTTCCTTTCGATTCGGGCACCCTCAGCGCGGAGGTGATCCGCAGTGGCGAGGCCCTGCTGCTGACACCGGATGCGCCGAGCCGGCTGCCCGAGCGCGTTCGATCCATCGTCGGCCGCGAATCGCTGGACTGGCTGGGCGTGCCGCTGATTTCAGGCAACCGTACGCTCGGCGCGCTCGTAGTGCAGAGCTATTCCGGCGGCACCCGCTACACCGGGCAGGACAAGCAACTGCTGCAATTCGTTTCGGCGCAGGTGGCCTCCGCGATCGAGCGCAAGCAGAACGAAACGTGGCTGCGCCACGGCGCCCAGCACGACGCCCTGACCAACCTGCCCAACCGCAAACTGTTCGACGAAAGACTGCGCGCGGCACTCGCGCGTGCCACGCGCGAATCCGAGATGCTGGCGCTGCTCTACATCGATATCGACGGTTTCAAGTACATCAACGACACGCTCGGCCACAGCGCCGGCGACCGCCTGCTGCACGAGGTGGCCCAGCGCATCGCTTGTTGCGTGCGCGAAACCGATACCGTCGGCCGCATGGGCGGCGACGAGTTCGTCGTGCTGCTGACCGGGATCAAGTCGTCGGCGCAGGCGGTGCTGGTTGCCGACAAGATCATCGCCGCATTGCGCTGGCCGTTCGAACTGGCGGAAGGCCGCTTTTCGATCGCAGCCAGCATCGGCATCGCCATCCATCCCGAGCACGGCAGCGACCCGCAGTACCTGATGCGCGAAGCCGACCGCGCGATGTACGCGGTGAAGAAATCCGGCGGCAACCGCTGCAAGCTGGTGGAAAGCCGCTGAAGCACCCCCGCTCGCGAAGAGGGACGTCGCCCCGAACGTCAACGCAACTGCGAATCCTTGCTGCCGCGGCGGTTGTAGCCGCTGAACACCCGATCTTCCTCGTCGCGCGCGCCCTGGCATTCGATGCACAAGCGCACGCCGGGCACGGCCTCGCGCCGCGCCTGCGGAATCGGCGCGCCGCATTCCTCGCAATGCTTCAGGCTCGGGCCCCGGCCGCGCTTGCTGCGCGCACGCGCGATCGCATCCGCGACGGTGGCGTCGATCTGTTCCTGCACCGCGCCTTCTTTGGCCCAACCCGTCGCCATGCCCGCAATCCGCAGTCGATGCGTACAAGGGTAGCGAAGCGCTCGTTATGCGCGCGTAGGCGTCAGCAGGTCGATCTGCCCGGCTTGCGATACCACGCGATCGCGGCCTTGGGCCTTGGCCATATACAAGGCGTGGTCAGCAGCCGAAATCAGGATATCGGAGGACTGCGTTTCCTCCGGCTGCACCGCGCTTACGCCGACACTGACCGTGATGACCGGCGCAACCGGAGAATCCGGATGCGGCATGGCCTTGTGCCGCACGCGCGCGCGCAGGTGTTCGGCCACGCGCGCGGCATCGGCCAGTTCGCAACCGGGCAACAGCAGTGCCAACTCCTCGCCGCCGTAGCGCGCGACCAGATCCTCGCCCAGCCGCACGCTGTCGCCGCACAACCGCGCCAGTTCGCGCAGGCACTCGTCGCCGTACAAATGTCCGCTGGCGTCGTTCAACGCCTTGAACCAGTCCACGTCCACCAGCAGCAGCGCCAGCGGACGCCGCGCGTGCGCGTGCCGCCGCCATTCTTCCGCCAGCCGCTGATCGAAACAGCGGCGGTTGGCGATGCCGGTCAGACCATCGCGCATCGACAGTTCGCGCAGCTTGCGGTTGGCCTGCTCGAGCTCTCGCACCACGCGCGCGAGATGGATCGCGCCGGCGATCTGATCGGCGATCGCATCGCAGACGGCCCGCACTTCGCGGGTGAAGAAATCCGCGCGCGTGCTTTCCAGATTCAGTACGCCATGCAGGCGCCCGCGGTGTCGGATCGGCACCAGATATTCCGAGTTGACTTCACGATTGCCCGGGACGTAATCCGGGTCGCCGCCCATGTCGGTGATCAGTTGCGGCTTCCCGGTGCGCACGCAGCGGCCTGCGGCGCCGCTGCTCACCGGCCAGGGCATCTGTGGCTGATCGAGATCGAGCCGGCCGGACCACACTTCCTGCACGAAATGCGTGCGCTCGTCGTTCAAAAGGATGATGCTGGCGATGGTCACCGGCAGCCGGCGAGTGAGGCAATCCACGATCGCATGCAGCACCGCTTCCAGCGTGTCGCCCTGCAATGCTTCGTGCGAAACCTCCGCCAGAATTTCCGTGAGCATGGCGCGGCGACCGACCGCATCGCGCTCGTCCCAGAGCGGATGATGGCTGCGGATGTCCGCGGTCTTCTCCGGTTGAATCACTGTGCCGCCCCCTGTCCCACGCCGACAGTGTAGCGTGCAAACTCCCGCGTGCGCGGAATGTCGATTGCAACCGATGCCATTCGTCGTCGTACAGAACCCCTGAACTGGAGCCGCCATGCCCCTGAAAATCTACGGTCACCTGTTTTCCTCGTACACGCAGAAGGCGCTGATGGCCCTGTACGAGAACGACACGCCCTTTGACTTTCTCGAACTTTCGCCGGAGCACCCGGACATCTACGCCGATTTCGCACAGCGCTGGCCGATCAGGCGCTTTCCATTGCTGGTAGAAGGCGAACGCCAGGTGATGGAAGCCACCAGCATCATCGAATATCTGGACCTCCATCATGCTGGCCGCACGCGCTTCGTTCCCGAAGCTGCCGATGCCGCGATCGAGGCGCGGATGATGGATCGCTTCTTCGACAACTACATCCATGGGTCGTTGCAGAAAATCGTCTTCAACCAGTTGCGCCCTGAAGCCGACCGCGATTCGTACGGGGTGAACGAGGCGCGGCAGATGTTCGAGACCGCCTACGCGTGGCTGGACAAATGGATGGCGGATCGCGAATGGGCCGCGAACGACACTTTCGGCCTGGCCGACTGCGCGGCTGCGTCGGCGTTGTTCTACGCCGATTGGACCCACGAGATCGACGTGAAATTTTCCAACGTCCGGGCCTACCGCGCGCGCCTGCTTGCGCGGCCTTCGTTCGCGCGCTGCGTGGAAGGCGGGCGGCCGTATCGCGCATTCTTCCCGCTCGGCGCGCCGGATCGGGATTGAGGCGCCCGCACGCCCGTCGTGGCAGAAGCACGGCGAATCACGCCGCTTGCGCCGGCCACGGATCGGCCCAGGCCGGAATCCGCATCAGCCCATCCAGCCAGCGCGCGATGTTCGGAAAATCTTGCAGCGGCATTTCCGCCTCGCGCCAGTACGCAGCCATCGCCGCGAGACGGAAATCGGCGATAGTGACCCGATTGCAGGCCACGCATTCGCGGGCCCGCAGATGCGCATCCAGAATCCCGGCTTGCTTCCGGACGCCCTCGACCTCCGATTTCAGTGCTTCGCGATCGGGCGCGCCGAGATTGAAGGTCTTCTTGACGATGTGCTGAAAGTAGAACGGACCCAGCACGGGCGCCCAATGGCAATCGTTCCAGGTGATCCAGCGCAGCACCTCCACCTGTTCGGCGGGTGCATGCGCAGGCCACATGTCGGAGCCAGCCTTGATGCACAGATACGCCATGATCGCGCTGGATTCCCACAGCACCGTGTCGCCGTCCACCAGCGTCGGCGCTCTCATGTTGGGATTGAGCGCCGCGTACTCCGGCGTTTTCAGCTGCTTGACCGCTTGTATGTATTCGGCATCGATGCCGAGGTGTTTCGCCAGCGCCAGCACCTGCCGCGGCGCCTGCGCCTTGATCCAGTAGATCTTCATGCCTCCTCCATCGGCGAGTAGTTCTCGTCAAGCTGCCGCACCTCGCACTCGAGATCCCACTCGTCGCCATGCACGTCGAGAAACCGTGAGGTCCACTTCAGCGCTTCCTCCATCGAGTCGGCCTTCAGCATCGCGTAGCCACCGATCACCTCCTTGGTTTCCGTGAATGGCCCATCGATCACGCGTTGCCTGCCGTGCGACAACCGCACGCGCTTGCCTTCGGCGGTCGGCCGCAGGCCGGCGGTATCCGACAGTACCCCGGCCTTGCTCATTTCTTCGATCAGCCGGCCCATGTCGGCCATGAGCTTCTCGCTGGGCTTGCGGCCAGTGCTTTCGTTGATCCGGATCAGGGAAAGGAATCGCATCATCGTCCTCCGCAGGTTGATTGGGTCCATGGCGGGATCTAACCCGCCGAATGTCTTCCTCCCTAACGACGAAGAAAGCCCCTTGATATCGACATGGCGGCGCCCTGTCGTCAAAGCGGGGGTTCCTCAAGCGGCGGACGAGGTGTTCGCGCCAACTCCTGCCCCGTTCAGGCAAATTTTGTCGACTGGTGCGGTTTTCATCGCCCAAGAATAGGCGTAGTCTCGGCAGCCCTGCACCCCGATCGGAGCGCCGCCATGGCACTGTGGAAAGAGCAGCAGCAAGTGAAACCCTCGCCCACCCCGGCACCCGATGCGCTGGAGATGTCCAGCCGGTTCGAGCCGGCCGCGGTGGAACCTCAAAGCGCGCCTGCAACATCGCCGGCCACCGCGCCTGCGCGCAGCAAGCCGATGGGTGAATCGCTGATCGCACCGGAAATCGCGATCGAAGGCAAGATCGAGGGAGCGGGCCATGTGCGCATCGCCGGCCGCTTCAAGGGCGACGTCAACGTTCGCGGCGATCTCACCATCGAGCCCGGCGCCAAGGTCAACGGCAGCGTGCGCGCGGAAAAGGTGATCGTCTCGGGCGAGCTGACCGGCAACATCGAGCAGGCTTCGCACGTGGAATTGCAGCAGAGCGGTGCGCTCACCGGCGACCTGAAAGCCGCTTCGCTCACGGTGGCCGCGGGCTCGCGCATGCGCGGGCACGTCGAGTTCGGCTGGGATGACGGCAAGGCCGACGCACCCCGTAACGGCGCCGGACACAAGAACGGTTCGTCCGGCCTGGTGTCGTGACGGCTCCACGCGCGGGCGGTGGCGCGGCGACGCGCACCTGCCCGCATTGCCGCGAAACCATCCTCGAAAGCGCGCAGACTTGTCCGGCGTGCAAGCATCACCTGCGCTTCGGTGGTCCCGCGCAAATCTCCGCCGTGCCCGGCACGATCACGCCGTTGAAGGTCGAGGGCAGCATCCGCAATCCCAACGGCGGCAACTGGGAATATTCGATGGTGCTCACCATTCGCAACGAACGGGGTGAGGAAGTCGCGCGCAAGCTGGTGGGGGTGGGCGCGATGCAGGCCGAAGAGGAACGTACCTTCACCCTCAGCGTGGAACTGGCGCCGGTCGAAGGCAAGCGCACGAAGCACTGATCCGCCGCGAAACCCTGCGCGCGCGTCGCAACCGCGCCGCTATCATGACGCGCATTTTGGAACGGAAGTGCGCATGGCGGCGGTGAACGCATCGGAGAATCGTCTACTCCCTCGCAATGCAGCGCTGACTGCGCTGCCCGCGGCGATCACCACGTCGCTCGCCGCGCTGGGCTGCCTGGGCTGCGCATGGCTGCTGGCGCCGGGTGCCGGATCCGCGGTGCTTGCCGTGGTGCTGTGTCTTTCGTTGTCGCGCAGCCAGCTCGACCGGACTCGACGCGAACGCATCGAAGCCGCGATCGTACTGCCGCTGGTCGGACTCGCCGCGACCGGAATCGGCCTGCTGCTCCACCGGATGCCATGGCTGGGCGCGGCGGCCTTCATTGCAGGCATGTTCCTTTCGATCTGGCTGCGCCGTTTCGGCTCGACGGCGCGCCGCGCCGGAGCCCTGCTCGCATTGCCTTTCGTGGTGTTGCTGGTAACGCCGCATCTGTCGCCAGCACGACCCGCCTTGCTGCCTCACTGGCTGCTGCCGATCGTGATCGCGCTGCTGGCGTTGGTGTGGGTCAGCGTATTGCATGCACTGGCGCGGCGCGCGGGTTTTCTGCCGCCGATACGTACGCGCGAACTGGCGGCGGCGAAATCCGCGCGCACTAGCACGCTGCGGCCGGTCGCGAGCACGCGCATGGCGATCCAGATGGCCGCCGCGCTTTCCTTGTCCTTCATCACCGGTTATGTCTTCTTCGCCGAGCGCTGGGCCTGGATCGTGCTGACCACATTCATCGTGCTCAGCGGCAGCCGGGGACGGCTGGAGGTGGCATACAAAAGCATCCAGCGCGTGCTCGGCGCCGCCGCGGGTACGGTGGTCGCGCTGCTGCTCAGTCGACTCGCGGCAACGCACGGCACAACCGGCGCGATGTTGATGCTGGTTTCGGTGTTTCTGGGCGTCTGGTTGCGGCCCCTGAACTACGCGTGGTGGGCACTGTTCGTGACGATCGCGCTGGCGCTGCTGCAGGGCTTCGGCGATGTTCCGCCCGCGCAGGTTCTTCCGTTGCGGATGGAAGAGATCCTGTTCGGCGCAACGATCGGTTTGGCCTGCGCGTGGTGGATCCTTCCGGTGCGCTCGATCGACGCATTGCGCCGCTGCCTTGCGGACGCATTGTCTGCATTCGCCGCGGCACTGAATCCCGAAGGTCAAAGGCGGGTTCCAGCTCCGTTCGCCGATGCATTGGCGCGCGTCGAAGAACTGGCGCCGGCGTTTCGCGCCCTGCGCTGGTTTTCACCTCGATCGGCCACGGCTCGGGCAGCGGACTGGGCCGACATCCTGCTGGCCTGCCGCAGGAATGCAGTGGAATTGATCGAAAGTGGCGCCGCGCCCGGCGAGGTACGGCGCGCGTTGGGGAGCGCGCGCCAGGCCCTGCGTGACCCCGCCACGCTGTTGCCGGCGCTGGTGGAGCTCAAGGAAACGCTGGCAAGACAAGCACCTGCAGCACATCTTGAAGAACAGGTCGGGATCGGCTGAAGCGTGCACTGCGTCACGGGGGCAGGCTTCATTCTTGCTTGCGGTTGTTGCAAGATTCCCGGCCGCCGGTTGCCCGCCGCGGTTGTTCCAGATCCATGAAGACGGAAGCCGCGTGACCACCGAAATCGAGGAAACCCGCATCGATGCCACCGACCTCCGGGTCGGCATGTTTGTGTGCAGGCTGGACCGGCCGTGGGAAAGCACGCCATTCCCGCTGCAGGGAATCGAACTGCGTACGCAGGAAGAAGTGCGCAGGCTGCGCGACCTGTGCGCCTATGTCTACATTGATCGCCACCGCGACGCGGTCGACCACTCGCACATATTGAAGAGCGGAGATCGCCGTCCAGAGCTGCGCTTCACGCGCGTCGCCCATTACGCGGACAACGTCAGCGTCGAAGAAGAATTGCCGAATGCGCAGGAAGCCCTGCGCACCGCAACCGAAATGGTGGACCGCATCTACGCCGATGTCACAAGCGGCCGCGAATTGCACGTCGAGGACGTCGAGCGCGCGGTGCGTCCGCTGGTCGCGAGCGTGCTGCGCAGCGCAGATGCATTTCTCTATCTGGAAGGCATGCGCAGGCACGACGGCTATACCTACAGCCACGCGGTCGCGTGCAGCGCGCTGGCGGCGGCATTCGGGCGCCACATGGGCCTGCACGAGGACACGGTCTTCAGCCTGGCCGCGGGCGGGCTGCTGATGGATGTCGGCAAGACGCGTGTGCCCCAGGAGTTGCTGCAAAGCCCGAAACCGCTGTCGCCGACAGAACTCGATACCGCACGCGCGCACATCGGCCACGGCGTCGAGATCGCGACTGCAGCGGGCATCAACGATCCGGACGTGCTGGCGGTGCTGCGTACGCACCACGAGCGCCACGACGGCGGCGGCTACCCATCGCGCCTGATGGCCAGCGGCATCCCGGTACCCGGGCGCATGCTCGGCATCATCGACAGCTACGACGCGATGATCAGCACGCGGCCGTATCGCGCGCCGGTGTCGCGGCACCACGCGCTGCAACAGATCTACCGCGGCCGCAATGCCTTGTTCCAGTCGGAACTGGTGGAGCAGTTCCAGGCCTGTCTGG
This sequence comes from Rhodanobacteraceae bacterium, assembly GCA_036503375.1. Taxonomy (GTDB): domain Bacteria; phylum Pseudomonadota; class Gammaproteobacteria; order Xanthomonadales; family Rhodanobacteraceae; genus 66-474. The sequence goes on from DASXWZ010000026.1 coordinate 12,215, forward strand.
GTGTCTACCCCACCGGTTCGCTGGTCGAACTCAGCAGCGGTGAGGTCGCGGTGGTGATGATGCAGAACCGCGTGCGCCGGCTGCGGCCGCGTGTCCTGCTGCTGACCACGCCGGACAAGCGCATGCTGGGTGACTTCCAGCCGTTCGACCTGTTGAACCAGGCCATCGACGGCAATGCTGTCGAAATCGTCCGCAGCGTGGCCGTGGGCGAATACGGCATCGACACCGCCGGCCTGCTGCCGCAGTAGCGCACCGGCCGTGTTGAACCAGGGGGAGGTTCTCGCCGCAATCGAACGCCGCACCCGCGGCGGGACAGGTTTCGCGGTACTGGCCGTCTGCGTATGCGACCTGCGCGACGTCGGCATCCGCTACGGCATGCGGCACGGGGCGGAAGCCGAAGTCGAGGCCGAACGCTTGATCCGGGAATCGCTGCGGCCGGTCGACGAGGTTTTTCGCGCGGGCGATGAATGTTTCGCGGTGATCCTGCCGGATTTGCCCGCGCGCAATCATGCACTGCTGGCCACCACGCGCCTGTTCAAGGCGTTCGAGCAGCCGCTGAAGGGCAACGGTGTTCCCTGGCAGGGTCGGCTGCGGATCGGCGCTACGTTTTTTCCGCACGATGGCGAAAACGCCGACGCTTTGTGGCGGCGCGCTCAGATGGCCCTGCAGAGCGCGGCACGACGGGGCCAGTCATATTCGTTCTATGACGCCCGCGACAACCGCTTCGACATCGACTACGGCGAGTTGCGCGAAGCGATCGAAACCAACCAGCTGCTCACGTACTTCCAGACCGTATGGAACCTGCGCACGCGCCATATCAGCGGGGTGGAATCGCTGGCGCGCTGGACCAGCCCGACGCAGGGCGCGGTGCCGCCTGACCAGTTCGTGACGTTCGCCGAGCAGAGTGACCTGATCGTCGCGCTGACGCACTGGAGCATCAACGCCACCTTGCGCGAGGCCGCGTCACTGGGCGACGCTGGCTTGAGTTTCGCAATCAACCTTTCCGCCAGCGCCTTCGCGCAAGGCGCCCTGGTCGAGCAGCTTTCGGACGCCCTGAGCATCTGGGGCGTGCCGGCCACCGCGATCATCGCCGAAATCACCGAGACCGCGCTCGTCAACGATCTGGACCTGACCGCGCGCACGCTGCGGCAGTTGCGCGATCTGGGCATGCGTGTTGCGATCGACGATTTCGGAACCGGCTATGCCGCGATCACTTACCTGAGCCGATTTCCGGCCACCGAACTGAAGATCGACAGGACGCTGGTCGACCCGATTGCGCGCGACCCGCACGCGGCGCGGCTGGCCGATTCGATCATCCAGCTCGCACACCGTCTGGACATGACGACCACCGCCGAAGGCATCGCCGACGCCGAGACCGCCCGCCTGCTCACCGAAATGGGTTGCGACTACGGGCAGGGTTATCATCTCGGCATGCCGCAACCCGCGGCGGAGTTCGCGGAACACCATCCCACTTCAGGGCATGCGGACGACCAGCGCGTCGGCGACACGCTGATGTTTTCTCCAGGCCCGGCATGTCGCTGAGTGCGTGAGCCGCAGCGGTATTCTCGAAGGTGCACCAGCGTGTCGGTGTGATTGCGCCGCGCCGCATCCGATTTCGCGTCGAGGCGCTCCGAGGCGGCAAAAAATCATGATTCCCGGACCACCGGCTCCGCCGCGGCTTCCCCGCCTTGCGGCGCGTGCCCGCCTTCGCGCAGCAGCAGGCAAAGCAACCCGGCGACCACGGCGAAGATCGCGCCCGAGGCGAATGCCGCGTGATATCCGCTGGTCAATGCTGCCGCCGAGGCCGCGCCGCCCAGCGCGGAAGTGCGCGCTGCGGCCACGCTCGCCAACACGGCGAGTCCCAGCGCGCCGCCCATCATGAAAGCGGTGTTCACCAGGCCCGACGCCAGGCCGGCATCCTCGGGTTTCGCGTCGCTCATTGCCGCCAACAGCACCGGATTGAACGCCAGGCCCGCGCCGATGCCCAGCAACGCCATGCCCGGCAGAATGTGCAGCGCAAAATTTCCGTCGCGCGGTGCGACTGCAAACAGCAGCAAGCCGAGCGCCGCGAGGAGCAATCCGGCCAACGCCGGTTTGCGCAACCCGAAACGCATCACCACCTTCGCCGACAAACCGAGCGAAAAGACCGCCATGATCAGATCGCTGGGGAAGAACGCCAGGCCGACCTGCATCGGGCTGTAGCCCAGCACCAACTGCATGTACAACGCGGTGATGAAGAACCATGCGAACATCGCCGCCGCCCACAGCACTCCGACCACGTTGCTGACCGCGATGTTGCGCAGGCGGAACATCGAGAGCGGCATCAGCGGTGCGCGCACGCGCGCCTCGATCGCCAGGAATGCGCACAGCAGAATCGCCGCGACGGCGAGCAGCGATACCGTGCGCGGTGACGCCCAACCCGCTTCGTTGCCGCCGACAATCGCGTAAACGGCCAGCATCAGCGCAGCAGTGACCGTAACCGCTCCGGCCAGGTCGAGCGAACGATGCCGGAGCGCAACGCGCATCACCGGCACGAGTCGAAGGCACAACGCGAACACCAGCACGCCGATCGGCAGATTGACCAGAAACACCGAATGCCAGCCGAGGGTGCTGGTCAGCAATCCACCGAGCAGCACACCCAGACAGCCGCCGCCGGCGCAGACGAAACCATAGATGCCCATCGCCTTGGCGCGTTCCGCAGGTTCCGGGAACAGCGTGGTGATCAATGACAATGCGACTGCACTGACCACCGCTCCGCCGATACCTTGCACCGCGCGCGCGACGATCAATGTCAATTGCATGGTGGCAATGCCGCAGGCCAGCGAAGCCAGCGTGAACAGCGACAGCCCGATCAGGAACAACCGTCGGTGGCCGTACAGATCGCCCAGCCGTCCACCCAGCAGCAGACAGCCGCCGAAAGTCAGCAGGTACGCATTCACCACCCAGACCAGGCCCGTTTCGCTGAAATGCAGATCGGCGCGGATCGAAGGAAGCGCGACGTTCACGATCGTTGTGTCCAGTACGATCATCAGCACGCCCAGGCAGAGGACAATCAGGGCAAACCAGCGATGTTGCGGGTGTGTCGGCGTCACGTGGCGCTCCGGATTCCGGGGGATTTGCATGAACGACGAATGGCTGCGACCAATCTCGACCTGACCGTCAAAAACGCGGATACATTCCGTCGCATGGCGGCGCGACGGGTGGCGATGCGTTTTAACGCCGTGTCAGCGCGTACTCGATCGCCGCGCACACGGCGGCGGCTTGTGCGGCGTTGCACTGCTCGGGCGTGGTACGCGCGCTGTCGGGATAGACCTCGGTAGTCGTCTTGTAACGCGCATCGGTGATACCCGGGCAAAGGCCGAGTTGCTTCAGTGGATATTCGATCACGCCCGGCGCGACGACGGGCGAGCCGATGATTTCTCCGTTCGCGTCTGCAGGCGCGATGTGTGTGACCTTCGCGACGGCCGCGATAATCGCGCGCTGGAATTCCGGTTGCGGGTTCTCCGCGTCGTCCACCAGATAAAAGCCGTCGGGGATTTCGCCGGGTTCGAACGGTACGCCATCGCGCGCGGCCAGCGCCGGGCGGAACTCGCCCTCGTCGCTGTCGGTGGTTTCGTGCAGGTCGATGTGCAACAGCACATGCCCGCGGAACGGAGCGATCAATTTCATCAGCGCGGCCGATTCCGGCGCCGGGCTGTTTTCGCGGAATGAACGGTTTGGATCGAGCGCCAGTGCGTTCCAGCGGTGGACGCGCTCGTAGGCCCACGGACTGACGCACGGCACGATGACGAGATTCACGCGACCGACATAGCCTGTGGCATGCCTTTCGGCGAACCGCAGCGCGCCGTGCACGCCGCTGGTTTCGTAGCCGTGCACGCCGCCGGTAACCAGCACGATCGGCAATTCGTCATTCCAGTCGCGATTCTTCAGTGCCAGCAACGGATAACCGTCCGGCGGGTAGTCGATTTGTCCGTATTGCACCAGGTCGAAGCGCGGTCGCAGTCGTTCGATCGCGCTCAACACATCATCGGCATAACTGCGCCGCTTGCGTTGACGCGAAAGCCATTGCGCCTTTTCAACATCGCTCCAGGGCCGGCCGGGAGTACCAATCGGATATGCCGACGTCATCAGTGGTTCTCTTCGATCAAGTGCGGAGCGCGCGCACTTTAGCATCACGCGATACCCGTCGACCGCGCGTGCGGGAAGTCCGGGTGCTCATGACTTGTCGCACACGCCTCATATCGGCGCAACGGCGAAACTTCGCCGTCGAACGCATGCGTGGGGCGACTGATGACAAAGCGATTTGCGCTCTACTGGTTCCTGGCGGTACTGGCCTCCACCAGCGCTGCACGAGCACAGATCGACCTGCCCGCACTGCAGCACGGCATGGCCGGTCCGCGTACGCAGGTGCTGGTACTTGGCACTGCGCACCTGTCTGCTGCTCCCAAGAGCTTCAAGCGCGAATCGCTGCAACCGCTGCTGGCGCACCTGGCTGCTTTCAAGCCTGACATCATCGCGATCGAGGGAATTTCCGGTGAAGGCTGCGCGTTTATGACGCAATACCCGACGCTCTACGATCCGGAAAGCATTTCGACCTACTGCGTCGATACGCGCGCCGCAAAAGCCGCGACCGGCATGGGCATCCCCGCCGCAGTCGTCGTGGTGGACAAGACGCTGAAGGGCTGGCCCGCACGACCGACGCCTGCACAGCGGCGGCATCTGGCGGCGCTGTTCCTCGCGTGCGGTGAACCGGCTTCGGCCTTGGTCCAGTGGCTGCAATTGCCCGAAACCGAGCGGCACGGCGGCGACGGCCTGAATGATGCGCTGGTGAAGATCCTCGATGATCGAATTACCCGCAACGGTGAGGACTATCTGATCGCCGCACCGCTGGCGGTGAAGCTGGGCCTGCAGCGCGTATATCCGATCGACGATCACACCGGCGACAATGTGACGATTCCCGATTCGCAGGACGCGGCATTCGAAACGGCCATCCGCAGCGCATGGGATTCGACGAAGCCGCGCATGAGGCCGATCGAGGATCGGCAAAACGAGCTGCTCGCACACAACGAAACGCTGGACTTGTACCGCTTCCTCAATCGACCTGATACGCAGCAGATCACGATCGAAAGCGACATGGGCGCCGCCCTGCACGACGGCGCAGCGCCGTATTATGGCCACATGTACGTCACCGGCTGGGAAGCGCGCAATCTGCGCATGGCGGCCAATATCCTCGTGACCTTCCGGGAACATCCTGGCGCACGCGTACTGGTGATCGTCGGTGCGAGCCACAAGCCATGGCTCGACAGGATTGTCGGGCAGATGCCGAACGTGGAAATCGTGGACGCAGGGAAGGTGCTGGCGCAGCCGACCCGATGATCCACTCACCCAATCAGCGTCGCCACGCTACGCTATGGCAGGAATCCGGTCTTTCTATCGCGCACATCGAGGAGAAACCCGTGCCACGCATGACGATGATCGCGGCAGCTTGTCTTTTCTCGCTCTGTGCGCACGCGTCGCGTGCTGCGCCGGTGGATCTGGCACCTGTCGTATTGCCGAAGGCGGCCGCACCCGCAAAAGACGTGCAGCCGTTCGTGAAAATCAATGCGCCGAAGATCGCGTTGACGCACGCGCGGGTGATCGACGGTTCCGGCGGACCCGCGCGTGCAAACCAGACCATCGTGATCGAAAACGGCAAGATCATCGCGATCGGCGATGACGGCATCCGGATCCCGGACGGCGCAAGGCGAATCGATCTCTCCGGTCGCACCGTGTTCCCCGGCCTGGTCGGCATGCACGATCATCTGTTCTACATCGCCCGCCCGAATCTCGACGCGAAATTGCACAGCGATCCGCCGCTGATCGTCCCGGAGATGGCGTTTTCCGCGCCGCGCCTGTACCTCGCCATGGGCGTCACGACGCTGCGAACCACAGGCAGCGTCGAGCCGTACACCGATTTGAACCTCAAGCACGACATCGACGCGGGCAAGCTGCCCGGGCCGCACATCGACGTGACCGGGCCCTATCTCGAAGGATCGAACTCGCCTTTCATCCAGATGCATTTCCTGCGCGACGCCGAAGACGCCAAAAGCACCGTCGCGTTCTGGGCGCAGCAAGGCGTGACTTCGTTCAAGGCGTACATGAACATCACGCGCGCCGAACTGAAGGCCGCGGTGGACGAAGCGCACAACCGCGGGTTGAAGATCACCGGACACCTGTGCGCCGTGACCTATCGCGAAGCGGCCGACATCGGCATCGACGACCTCGAGCACGGATTCTTCGTCAACACCGAACATGATCCGGGAAAGTCACCGGACAAGTGCAGCGACTCGGACGGGCTCGCCACGCTGTATGCGATGGACCCGAAGGGCAGCGATGCGAAGGGCCTGATCGGGGATCTCGTCGCGCACCACGTCGCAGTCACCTCGACATTGCCGGTATTCGAGCAGATGGTGCCGAACCATTCGCCGCTGTGGCCGCAGGCGATGGCGACGCTGAGTCCGCAGGCGAAGCACGATTACATGCTGCTGCGCGAACACACCAATGCACTGCCGGCAGACCAGGCGGAGAAGCGCGCGCTCACGTTCCGTCATGGCATGGCAATGGAGCGCGAATTCGTCGCCGCTGGTGGCCTGCTGCTGGCGGGACCCGACCCCACCGGCAATGGTGGCGTCGTTCCCGGCTTCGGCGACCTGCGCGAAGTCGAGTTGTTGGTGGAGGAAGGTTTCACGCCGGAACAGGCGATCCACATCGCCAGCTACAACGGCGCGATGTATCTCGGATTGCAGAACCGCATCGGCTCGATCGCGCAAGGCAAGGACGCCGATCTCGTGATCGTGAAAGGTGATCCGTCGCAAGATGTCGACGACATCGAGAACGTCGAGACGGTGTTCAAGGACGGCGTCGGCTACGACACCAAGGCGCTGCTGGAATCGGTGCAGGGACGTTACGGCGAATACTGATCCTCCGCCTGCACCACGTCGTGTTGCCGCAAAGGCAAACGGCGCCTGCCGGCGCCGTTTCCGTCATTCCGTGAGCGCCGGGATCAGTGTGCCAGTTCGACCTTGCTCGACACTACCCAGCCCATGTTGCCGAGCTCGTCCGACACCTTCCACCAGATGCCGACCTTGTCGCCGGTGGGATACAACATCATGCCGGACTTGAGGCTGCGCACCACCGAGGAATGCAGGTTCGCATCCGAATACATCTTTGTCGACTCGACCAGCCGCACCGCCTGCTGCACGTTTTCCGCGACCGGGTTGGGTGCGTTGTGCTGCAGCTCGCCGACCATTTTGGTGTATGCATCGAGGTAGGCCATCGCGACCACCTGGCCGATCTCGGTATTGGCGTAACCGCTGGCACCGCCCGCGGCGAATCCGCCCCAGAAACTGCCGCCCCCGCCGCCACCGGCCCAGCCGAGGTCGGTCTTGTCCGAATGCCCCTGCTCCAGCGCGACCTGCTCGGTCGAACGCACGTCGGTGAGCGTGAGCACCACGTCGGCCGTCTTCTTGGACAGGCTGATGCCACCGACCACCGCGCCGAAGCCGTGCGGCAAGAAGCCGCCCAGGATGCCGCCGATGTTGGTGTGCTGGGCATTGCCGTTGCTGTTGGCGATGTCGGGTACCAGCACGTAATCGGCCGCCTTCATCTGACCCTTGCCCATGTTGGAGCCGACGCGCATGTCGCCTTCCCCGGCCAGAGCACGTTCCTCCTGCGCCGCCTGCAGCCCCTGCCCGCGATCGACCAGCGTGAAGCAGTTCGATTGCGCGACGTAAACCTTGATGAGCGCGGCCGGCGATTCGAGATTCATCGACGTCCACCACTGGTTGCCGTTCTGCGGTTCGCGCACGGCCAGCGTGCCGATCTTCGCGTTGCATCGAGGCATCTGCGGCGGCTGGTCGGAACCGGCCCAGCTTGCCGAAGTGAACAGGACGCCGCCCGCGAGCATCAGCAAACCCGCCCACGGATTTCCACCCAGAGCACGATTCTTCATTTGAATCCCCTATTCCTGTTTGCAGGAAGTCGCAGTGATTGGCGAAGCAGCCGACGCGTGCGCGGCGGGCGCCATTCCCATCGCCCCGCCGGACATCCCCACGCGTGCGCCAGCGGGTATACGCCGGCGACGCGCGGGTGTCAATTTTCGACTCGATCCGACAGCCCGGTTGCCTGCGGTCCGGGTACCCGCCAGATATCCAGCACGCCGCTCAAGCGGTGATCATTGGCGTTTCCCTGCGGCAGCGCGATCCGGCCGTCCATCACGATCGGGCTGTTCCAGTGACCGGCACCGCAGTCCAGTTGCGCGAGCTGCCGCCCGCCCTTGGCGTCGTACACGTACAAGGTGCCTTGCGGGTCGTACACGTACAGCAGCCCGCCGGCGAGCACCGGGCTGGTGCCGCCGCGGCCGTTGTGCCATTGCTGCAGCAGCGTGCCATCCACCAGCTTCCACGCGGCGGTGCCGCTGTTGTTGGCGACGTAGAGCCAGGTCGCGCCGCCGAAGTGACCGATGGCTGGAGCCGAAAACAGCCGGTCGCTGCCAGGCGTCGCCACGCGCGAAGCAGGTTCGCCGCGATGCGGTGCGGTGCCCGCCATTTCGCGCCAGTCGAGCACGCGAAGCCAACCGTCCTTGCCACCCTGCACGACATACGTTCCACCGGTCAGTACAGGTGAAGTCGAACCGAGGTCGAGATCCTCGGTATTCAACTGCCCGGTGTTGATCGGCGTGTAATTGCCGAGGATGTTCGTCGCATCCGGATCCAGTTCGATCACGGCGTCGCCCCAGTTCTGGACGCCGTCCCACATGGCGTTGCCGGAGGCGACGTACAGGTTGCCGGTCGCGGCATCCACCACCGCGCCGGCGCGGCCCCAGATCGCCGCATCGGTCTGCGGGCACGAAGTCGGATTGATCAGCACGTGCTGGCTGCTGCACAGCGCATTCCAGACATGCAGCAGGGCGCCGCTGCTCGCGTCCAGCAATACCACGTGCCCCTGATATGGCGGCACGTCACCGATGTAGCCGCCGGTGGTGGCGATCACGCGACCATTGAAGAAGTTCAAGCTCGAAGCGATCTTTTCGCGCGCCGGCAATTTGGTGATCGAAGCGCTCCAGGCCACGCTGCCGTCGGCCACGGCGAGCTTGCGGATCATCCCGTCAGGCGAAGCCGCATAAACGTATTTACGCCCGGGATCGGCCACCGGCGTCGCGGTGGTGATCTGGTCGGTGCCCGCGAGTCTGCCGTAGCTGGCAGGCGTGAATTCCCACAACACCGAGCCGCTGTCGGCGTCGATCGCAATCGTCTTGCCATAGGTGGTGGTGACGAAGAACGCGTCGTGCAGCGCGCCCTTCACCGTCACACCATGCAGGTAGATCGCAGAGGAATCCACGGTGCCGTCGATGCTCACCTGCTGCCGCTGCAAAGCGTGCAGGTCGGAAGCGGCGATGCCGGTCGCGACATCAGGTGCGCTGGTGCGGCCCGGATTCCAGCCGAACATCGTCCAGTCGGCTTGCGCCGCGGAGAACCCCGGCAGCGAGGCGAAAAAAAACGCCGCCGCCAGCATGGAAACGATGCGTCGCTTCGCGTTCATGGCGGATCTCGCGCCGGATGGACGGACCTCCATGCTACATCCGTGCGGCAGCCACATGCGTGAAGGAAGCGGGCAACCTGCGCGCGAGGATCTCCTTCATCCATTCGGCCCGGTACGCACGTTGATCCTTGCGCGATCGCCCCGATATCGGCAACTTCTCCAGGCATCCGGAACACGCATGGCCGCCCCGCTCCGCATCGATTTCGTTTCCGACGTCGCCTGCCCGTGGTGCGCGGTCGGACTGGCCAGCCTGCAACGGGCCCTGGCCACACTGGATGGCGAAGTGCAGGCGGAGATCCACCTGCAACCATTCGAACTCAACCCCGGACTTTCGAGCGAAGGCGAGGACGCGGGCGAACACATCATGCGCAAGTACCGCATCGACGAAGCGCAGATGGATGCCAATCGTGCGCAGATCCGCGAGCGCGCCGCGGCGCTGGGTTTCGCCTACAACGTGCACCGCGGCAGTCGTGTCTGGAACACCTTCGACGCACACCGATTGTTGCACTGGGCCGAATTGCAAGACAGCGCTCGCGCGCTCGAACTGAAGCAAGCGCTGCTGTGCGCCTACTTCAGCGAGGGCGAGAACGTTTCCGATCGCGAAGTGCTCGTTCGCGTCGCGAAAGATGTCGGGCTCGATGCGGATCAAGCGCGCCGCGTCCTGGACGGCGGCGAATACGCCGCCGAAGTGCGCGCGCAGGAACGGCGCTTCCAGCAAGCCGGCATCCATTCCGTTCCCGCGACCATCGTCAACAACGCTTACCTGATCCCGGGTGGACAACCACCGGAAGTGTTCGAACGCGCGCTGCGGGAGATTGCCGGCAAGGCGCCGTCGACTTGAATACCATGGCTCGCATGCGGTCGCGCATTGCCGGCGGTGAAGACGGGCACGAGTCATCCCGACGAATTGCGTACCTCTTTCGCTGACTTCTGCGCAACGGCTTCCGGGGGCGGACCGCCGGGCCTCCTCCGAAGGAACCGCACGAACCGTGGCAACCCGCCGTCCGTGCGGCCATTGAAGCGATACGTCACCCACGATCCGACCGGCGGAGGATGGATGCGGTCGTCGTCTGTGAACCCCGAGCCGATCGCGAACCGGTGCCCATCCGGAGTACGGACCTCGATCGAACCCATCATTCCTTTCAGACGGCCACGGCCGGGTTTGATCGTCACGACTTTCGCTTCGGCGTCCTCGTAGGGCTTCAGTTTGAGCAAACCCGCGCCGCGACCGGCCCGGTAAGGAACATCGCCACGGTGGAGCACCAGTCCCTCGCCGCTCTTGTCGAGCACGCGTTTGAGGGCAAGCCGGAGCTGCGCGTCGTCTTCGACGTGGAACTGGCGAACGGCGACGACCCAGGTATCGCCGATGCGGGCAACCTCGGTGCGAATTGCCGGAACCCTTGCATCGAAATCTCCGCCGCGCGCGGGCAAATCGAACACGCGATAACTCATCTCGTGCCAGGCGGCGTCATCCGCTTCGGCCGAGCGCACGATGGTGGAGGCGCGTTCGAACCGGCCATACCCTGCCCACAGCTCGCCGTCCATGGGCGTCTCAGGCCAGTTCCTCGTGAACCACGCCGGAACCCGAACGACGGTGCCCTCGCGAGTCCACAGGCGGTGGCCATCCCAGTAGCCGCGCACGCCATCGAATTTCTCGCTGATCCAGTAACGGGACAGATCGACCCCGCCGCGATAGACATCCACCAGTTCGACCGGTGGTGGCGAGGCCGTCCATGCCACGCGCGGGGAAACCGATGCGCCGATCGATATCGCGAACATGATCCATCGCGCCCATTTCACGTTCGAGTCTCCGACAACCAGATATCCGGATTTTCAAACGCGATGCACGGACTCGCCGTCGGTCGATCCTCCCGCAGGACGCGATCCGATCCGAAAAACGTGTGGGCCGTCCCCTACCCAACCTGAAGGACGATCGGCTTTCACCGCGGACAACAGAGCGTTCACGTCCGTCCAGTCATGAGGCAAGCACGCATCATCACAAGGCGTTCGATTGCATGCGGCGCTCTGGTCCGCCAAAATGTGCGTCGTTGCAAATGGGTCGCCGAGCCCTCATGTCGGTGCACGCCGCACTCGGCAACTCCCGTCGCTATCGCACCGCCTCCGGTGCCACGATTGACCATGATCCGCTGCCGCGCCCCGCAGGGGCGCGGACTCTCTCCATCACGACAGTCCCTTGCGGAACGGATTCCGGCACCGGACTGGCGGCGCGCTTGCACGCCGCCAACTCGATCCATTGCCTTGCAGGGTTCCCGTTTCGACTTCCAGGTGATCCGCCTATGAAATCCATTCTCCTCGCATCCGCTTTCTTTTTTGCGGCATTGATCGGAGCGACTGCGCTTGCCGCGGCGGCGCCGCTTCCGACGGGACTCACGGCGGTACCGCTCGCGGTGGTCACCAACGATCGCGATACCAGCGTCAGCAGTCTCGAGCTGATGCTGGACGATCAGGCCATCGTCCGTGGCATCTACATGGAAACGCGTGCCGACGCCGACGGCAGTCCATCCGCTTCGGGTCGGATATATCCGCTCGCGCAGATCGAAAGCGGCAATGGCGTGGTCCTCGGCCAGGGTCAGGGCGTCAAGGCCATCTTCCTGCGCGGCACCATCGCGTCACGTGATGGAGATGGTTCCCTTGTCATCCGCTATCTGACCAATGGCGTGTTCAAGCGCTACGCCGAGTGCCGTATCGAACTCCAGCGGATGGGTCCGGATCGCTGGCGGCTCGTCAATGCCTACGACGGCCGCCCGATAGAACGCATCAAGGTACGGACGTGGGCTCTGGGTATTTCGACCGTCGCCAACGTTTGCCCCGGCACCACCCTGGGCTAGATCCTGTTGATCAGATCGGCAGCGCACTTGCGCTGATCGATCGAGTCGCATTGCGCTGGCGCGTTCGATGCGCGCCGCGCCATTCACCCGCTTTTCACCGAAAGTTTGGGATTGCCTGCCGTGAAGATCGATCACGGAACTTCTCCATGGCAACCGACCCCGGCTGGAGACGCGAAGGCGACAAGCGCATCACGCTGTCCGGTTCCTGGAACCTGCTCGTGGACAAGCAGCGCCGCCGGTGGTTGCTGCGCGACTTCCGCCGGCTGAAGAATCCGCACGGCCTTCACTGGAACCTCAGCGAAATCGAGGCGCTGGACAGCACGGGCGCGCTGGTGCTGTGGAGGGCGTGGGACGGCCGCCTGCCTGAGCATCTGGACTGCCGCGAGGATCAGCGCCACCTGTTCGAACGAATCGCCGAAGCGCCGCCGCTGCGCGAGCGCGGCGAGCCGGCAAGTCGGCTGGCGCGCCTCGGCGCCGGGGTGATGTCGGTACTGCAAATCGCAGCCGGCATTTTGCTGCTGCTCGGACAGGTGATCGTGGACGCCGCTTATTGCGTCAGCCATCCGCGCGTCATGCCCTGGAAGGAAATCTCCGCGAACGTCTATCGCATCGGCGCCACGTCCATGCCGCTGCTCGGCAGCATCGGCCTGCTGATCGGCGTGGTGATGACCATCCAGGTCGGCCTGGTTCTGCGGACATTCGGCGCGGCCCAGATGGTGATCGGCATGATGAGCACGGCGGTGCCGCGCGAGCTGGGGCCGGTCGTCGTCGGATTGCTGATGGCCGCGCGCACGGGTTCGGCCATCACGGCCAGCATCGGCGCCATGCACATCACCGAGGAATACGACGCCCTGCGCGCGTTCGGTTCCTCGCCGAGTTTGCGCCTGGCCTTGCCGCGCGTGATCGGCGCCGGCATCAGCATGGCGCTGCTGGTGATCTGGACCGATGTCACCACGATGATCGGCAGCGCTGCGAGCGCGCCGGCCGTGGGCATCGATTTTCGGCTGTTCCTGCAGCAGGCGATCCAGCAGGTGCAGATCGTCAACTTCTGGATCGGCCTCGGCAAGGGCTTGTTGTTCGGCATCGTGATAGCGCTGGTGGGCTGCTATTTCGGCATGACCTCGTCGCCCGACACCGAGGGCATGAGCCGCAATACCACGCTTTCGGTCGTCACCAGCCTGACGTTGATCCTGCTGATCGACGCTTCGCTGGGCGCGGCGCTCACCAACGTGGGTCTGTTCTGAGGATCGCTTCGACAACCGCCATGCGAGCGCAGTCAGAACAACCGGTGATCAAAGTCGAAGGATTGCACAAACGCTTCGGCAGGCAGCGCGTGCACAACGGCATCGACCTGGAAGTGCGGCGCGGAGAGTTCCTGTCGGTAATCGGCACTTCGGGTTCGGGCAAATCCACCTTGCTGCACCAGGTGATCGGCCTGCTGAAACCCGACGCAGGTTCGATCCACGTGCTGGGCAACACGTTGCACGAGCTCGACGGCGAAGCCGCGCGCCTGCTGCGGCGCCGCTGGGGCGTCCTGTTCCAGCGCGGCGCGCTGTTCAGCGCCTTCAACGTGTTCGACAACATCGCCTTTCCGATGCGTGAACTGCGCAAGGAAGGCTGGACCATCGCCGAAGCGATGGTGCGCGACAGCGTGGCGCTGAAGCTGCACATGGTGGGACTCGACCCGGACGACGCATGGAAGCGTCCCGCGGAACTGTCCGGCGGCATGTTGAAGCGCGCGGCGCTGGCGCGCGCGCTGATGCTGGAAGCCG
>DASXWZ010000027.1:0-4059 GCA_036503375.1 Rhodanobacteraceae bacterium
GCATAAGCGCCGCCGAAGGTCACCATCGCGGTTTGACTGAAGAAGATGCTTTGACGCGCGAGCACGCTATGCGCGCCGAATGCAGCAATGGTCGCCAGCACGGGCACCCACCAGATCGCGAGCCAGGCCAGCAATACGCGCACGGCGCGTCGAGCCGAGGGGCGTGTGTGCCGAAGATGACCCTGGCCCAGCAAGCGATCGATCAGGTAATCCGAACCGGCATCGGCTTCGGTCGAAGAGGGCGCCGGAAACAGACGCGGCGCCCACCAGCGGCCGAGCAAACCCAGCAGGCCTGCCGTCAGCACGATCAGCGGAAACGGCGCCGCGAAGAAAAAGATGGCAATGAAGGCCAGGGCCGCGATTGCGAGCATCAGGCGATTCTTGATTGCCTTGCGGCCGATGCGCAGCACGGCTTCCATGACCACTGCCAGCACCGCGGCCTTCAATCCGAAGAACACCGCCACCACCCAGGATATCTGGCCGTACAGCACGTAGATGATGCTGAGCGCCAGGATGGTGACGAACCCCGGCAGTACGAACAGCACGCCGGCGATCAAGCCCCCGATCGTGCGGTTCAACATCCAGCCGATATAGATGGCGAGTTGCGCCGCCTCCGGACCAGGCAACAACATGCAATAGTTCAAGGCATGCAGAAAGCGGGCGTCGCTGATCCAGCGCCGCGTTTCCACCAGTTCGCGATGCATCACCGCGATCTGTCCTGCCGGTCCGCCGAAGCTGAGCAGTCCTATCTTTGCCCAAACGCCGGTGGCTTCCCGCAGCGACACCGGCCTGGGCGAGGGAAGCTGCTGCGTGATCGCGTTCAGGGCGACTCTCCGTGGGTTTCCGGATATCCCGCATACAAACAGTCGAGCACGACGCACATGTCCCTGAGCAGCGCATCATCGTCATCGCCGTGGCGGCTGCGCGCGCCCGCCATGATGCTGGCGAAACCGGCAGCATCCGGCATCGGCACACCGCCGATGTCCAGATAACGAATCAGCCGTCCAAGTCGCGCCAACCTCGGATCGCCATCGAAGCCGAAGCTCGTCGTCAGCACCTCGAAGGTGACGCGCGCGCCGACGTGGCTGAATTCGGCGCCGTCGAAATCGAAGCCGACCGCGCGCTTGGGACAATCCGCCGGTTTCTTCAGCCAGCGAAATGTGGCTTTCGGATCGATGAAGCGGCGGATCAGCCATGCGGATGCGACGCGATCTATCCACAAGTGCCGGCGCGTGGCCCACGTCCGGCCGCGGTAATCCTGCGCGCGCCGGCGGGGAATGGCCGCCTTCTTCGCATGCGGTTCGTCGGGCGAGAACTGCGCGTTGAGGGCGTGTTCGGCATCGGCCAACGCGGTTTCCACCTGTTTGCGTGGGGCGCCGGGGAAAAAATCCGTGGCGGCTATTGCTTCCAGTTCACGCCGCAAGCCTGTCAGTCTGCGTCGCGCCTCCGTTTCCGACAGCCTGGGAATTCTCGTGCGCAACCCGGACAGGCGCTCGAGCCCTTGCGCATAGGCTTGGGTTCGATCGAACCCTGTGCGCAACTCCGATTCCTGCTTGGGATTGGTCGACGCAAACGGCACCACGTGCGCGCTGCCGCCGATCCGGGTGACCTCATCCGCCTGCATCTGGAACAGGGTTCGTGTGTTCTCACCGGCGGGCAGCACGTACACGCCGTCGCGCAGGATCGCGGCGCCAGCCGTTTTCAATGCTCGCCATAGCCGCATGCGCGGGGTCTGGCTGCGTCCCGGCAGGGAGACCACCAGCATCAACCAGGCGGGGTTGTTCGCGTGCATGTAGCGTATGCTACGGCATAGTCATATGCGCTACAAATTCCTGTCGGTCCATCGATGCAGGGCATTCTTCCCGTCGGCCGGTTTGCCGGCCGCGCTTTCGTATCCGATGCCGCCCAGTCTTGCGTCCGCAGTCAGTCCGGCGCTGGCGGGCGCCTTGTTCGCCGCTTCGTACCGCGCCTGGCGTCTGCTGATCTGCGGCGCACTGAAGATCGTTTACGCTCTCGTGCTGCTGGCGCAGTTCCGGCATGTCAGGCCGCCCGAAGAGCAACGATTGCGCGGCGTATGAAGGATCGTCTCGACGGGTGAACGCAATGGAAAGGTTGAAACCCCTGCGTCTTTGTTTCGTGCTGTTTCTTTCGATGATTTCATTGAGCGGATGCGGCGGGGCGAAAGCCTCGGTCAACCTGCCGCTGAAAACGATCGCCGATGTGCCTTTGCCGGGCCGGCCTACCCGCTGGGATTACGAGAGCCTCGATCCGCACAAGCACTTGCTGTTTCTGGCGCATCTGGGCGACAGCGTGGTA
Organism: Rhodanobacteraceae bacterium; assembly: GCA_036503375.1. Classification (GTDB taxonomy): domain Bacteria; phylum Pseudomonadota; class Gammaproteobacteria; order Xanthomonadales; family Rhodanobacteraceae; genus 66-474. The sequence goes on from DASXWZ010000027.1 coordinate 2,317, forward strand.
CTGGTGTTCGATACCCGAAACGACAAGGTGATTGCCGCCATTCCGGACGTCAGCCACGTGCACGGCGTGCTGGCGGTCCCGGCACTCAACCGCGTATACGCATCGGCGACCGGCACCAATGAAGTGGTCGCGATTGACGAGAACAGCTTGAAGATCGTCGCGCGCATGCCGGCAGGCGTGTATCCCGATGGCATCGCCTACGCACCCGGTGTCAACAGGCTGTTCGTTTCGGACGAAACCGGCGCGACCGATACGGTGATCGATGTCGCGACGAACAAGCGCATCGCCACGCTTCCACTTGGCGGTGAAGTGGGCAATACCCAATACGATCCGGTTTCAAGGCACATCTTCGCCAATGTCCAGACGCGCAACGATCTGGCGGAGATCGATCCCTTAGCGGACAAGCTGATCGCACGGCATCCGTTGCCGGGCGCGCGCGGCAATCACGGCCTGCTGATCGATCCAGCCGATCGCCTGGCGTTCATCGCCTGCGAAGGCAACGACAAATTGCTGGTGATCGATATGCGCACCATGCAGGTCATCGCGACATTCGCGGTCGGAAATGATCCGGACGTGCTTGCTTTCGATGATGGCCTCGGCCTGCTGTACGTCGCCAGCGAGAGCGGCGTGGTTTCGCTGTTCAAGGTGCAAGGCCATACCGTGCAAGAGCTCGGCGAAGGCCGGCTTGGCTCCAACGCGCACGCGGTGGCAGTGGATTCGGTCACGCACAAGGCGTATTTCCCGATCAAGGAATTGAACGGCAAGCCTGCGCTGCGCATCACACAAGCCGAATGACGGCGCGCCGGCCGAAAGGCAGGATGCGCTGCTGTCATGCGGGTTTCAGCGACACCACGGGACTTCATTGGAAGTCACTGGAGGCCAGGGTCGGAATCGAACCGGCGTACGCGGATTTGCAGTCCGCTGCATGACCACTCTGCCACCTGGCCGGTGACTGTCGCGGCGTTCCGGACGCCGGTCCGGCGCATGTCGGCCGGCCACAATTTTTTACTCGCGAGAACCAGCGCGAAAATGGAGCGGGAAACGAGACTCGAACTCGCGACCCCGACCTTGGCAAGGTCGTGCTCTACCAACTGAGCTATTCCCGCGCGAGCCGGAAATGATAGCGCCGCGGCGACGCCAGTCAACCCCGTACGGCATCCGGCTTGCATCAGGTGGTCCGCAGCCGTAAGTTCAAAGTGGGGAAAACAGGGGAGCAACGCCATGATCCGCGTCGTGCTGGTGGACGACCATGAGCTCGTCCGCTCCGGATTTCGCCTGATCCTGTCCGGGCAATCCGATATCGAAGTGGCCGGCGAAGCCGGCAATGCAGAAGACGGCTTGCGACTGATCCGTGCCCACAAGCCGGATGTCGCGCTGGTGGACGTGCACATGCCGGGCATGAGCGGGATCGAACTGACCGAACGGGTGCGTCGTGCGGATCTGCCCACGCACATCGTGATCCTCACCGTGGTGGACGATGCGCGGTTTCCGCGCCGCCTGCTGCAGTCAGGTGCGCTGGGTTACCTGACGAAGGCGTGTCCCGCCGACGAATTGCTCACCGCAGTCCGGAACGTTGCGCAGGGCAAACGCTACCTGGACGCGGCGATCGCGCGGCAGATGGCGCTGGCCGCCGTAGACGGGGAAGCCTCGCCGCTGGAGTCGCTGTCATCGCGGGAACTGGAAGTGGCCCTGATGCTGGCGCGCGGTTCGGCGGTCAACGAGATCGCCGAACGTTTGCACCTC
>DASXWZ010000028.1:0-6450 GCA_036503375.1 Rhodanobacteraceae bacterium
ACTCGCACGTCCCTGTGCTCGGACGTCGCGCCTTCCCGCGCGTCCGGCTGCGATGCTCGGCGTCATGCGACGGCGCCGAAGCTTGCTTCGACACGGCCATCCATGGCCTACATTCCTCTTCTTGCGGCATTCTCAGAACGACACCGCCGCGCCGCCGTAAATCGTGCGTCCCGGCGCGGGCTCCAGGCCGGTGCCGAACACGCGGTCGTAGTAGCTGCGATCGAAGATGTTGGAGATGCCGCCGAGCAGACGCAGCCGCGGCGCGACCCACCAGTCGACAGCGAAGTCGACGGTGGTGTATGCGGCGACCTTGGCCGGCAGGAAAGCATCGTCGGTGCCCTTCGACGCGTCTGAATCCTGCCAGTACTGCGAAGCGACGGACGTCATTGTCAGGGCCAGGTCGTAGCGCTTGTCCGCGCGCCAGGTGATGCCACCCTTGAACAGGTACTTCGGCGCGAACGCCGGCGTCTTGCCGACCTGGGTCGGATCCAGGCTCGAGGTGAAGCGCGCGTTCAGCAGTTGCAGGCTGGCAAAGGCCTCGAGGTGCTCGCCGTCGTTGCGCGCGGCGAGGAAGTCGTAACTGATCTGCCCTTCGAAGCCGCGGTGGCGCGTGTCGCCGGTGTTGACGTTGATCGTGTCGGTGGCGTTGATGTGTTGCGTCTCGATGCGGTTCTTGAAATCGATCCAGAACAGGCTTGCGTCGTAGTACAGGCCGGTGATCGGCGTGCCGTGCACGCCGGCTTCGTACGAGAGCGACTTGGCGGGATCGGCCACGTTGCCCGGCTGCAGGTTGGAGAACGGCGAGGCCACGTCGAAATAGCGGATCGGCCGGTAGCCCTGGCTGACGTTGAAGTAGGTTTCGTTCTGGTGGCCGAAGTCGTTGCCGATGCCGATCCCGAACAGCGGCACGTTGCGTGTCACGGTTTCGTTGATCAGCGGGCGCGTGAGAAACGGCGGCCTGACGGTTTCGTCGATGGAAATCTTCTCGTGCTCCAGCCGCACCGATGGCACGATGTGGATTCGGTGCGGCAGGCGGAACACGTTTTCGGCGAACACCGCCGCATAGTCGGCTTCGCGCGCCTGGCGCAGGCGCGGCGTGCCGGAGCGGTCATAGCGTTCCACCGCGAGATCGGCATCGGTCCATTGGCGGAACGGCGCATCCGAGTGATACGCGACGGTGCCGATGGTGAACGCGTTGCCGCGGCCCCACTTGTGACGCGCGCGCAGGTCGAGGCCGCTGAAGCGGAACTGCTCGTCCTGCAGCGTGGTGGAAGTCGGTGGTGGCTGCGGCGGCACGAAGCCGCTCGCCGCGCGCGATGCCAGATCCTGATAGCCCGTCCACAGCTTGCCTTCCAGCAGCCAGTCGTTGGCGAAGCTGTGTTCGTGCGACAGCACCAGCGAATAGCGATCCACCCAGTTGCGGTTGTACGGCGTCACCGTGAGATCTGGATCGCGCGACCACTGCGGATAACCGAGCCGGCCGGCGTCGCCCGCCGTGGCCTGATACGCGTGCAGATCCAGTCCCCAATGTTGTGTCTCGTCGGGACGGTAACCGACATACGCGTCCACGCCACTGAGCTGCGAACCCGAATTCTCGCGCTGGCCGTCGCTGGTGCGGTAGTAGCCGGCCACGCGGTATTCCCACGGGCCGCTGGTGCCTTCGATCGCGTTGTAGCTGCCGAACAGGCCGTGGTTGCCGACCACGTTCTCGCTGTAGCCATTGAACGGCTCGCCCGGCTGCGGGCGGCGCGACACGAAATTGATCACCGGCGCGGGCTCGGGGCCGTACAACAGGCTCGAGCCGCCGCGGATTTCCTGCACTTCCTGGATGCCTTGCGGTTGCGGCATGTAGTACAGCGTGGGGAAACCGATCCAGTCGGTAGTGATCGGGATGCCGTCCTGCATCACCAGCACGTATTCGGATTCCTGGGGATTACCCAGGCCTCGATAGCTGAGATTGAATTGAGTCGGCGTACCCTGTTCGGAGACGAAGATGCCCGGCGAGCGCACGAACAACTGCTGCATGTTGTTGTCGATCACGGTCGGCTGATCGTTGAGCCTGGTCACCGTGGTTTTCTTGGTGACGGTGATCTGCGTGCCGGCCACTTCCGGCATCTGGTGCGCCAGCTTGGCGGGCGTGTCCTCGCGTTGGCCATAGACGTTGACGCCCGGCAGCGGCTGCACGGATTGCTGTCCATCGGCAGGTGGAGCCTGATCCTGGGCAGTGGCGAAAAGCGGAACCAGCGCCAGCGCCAGCGGCGCAAGCTTGGATGGATGCCTTTTCATGGAGCCTCGTGCGCTTCGCGAAAGGACGGCTATGTAAACAGCCGCCACGCTACATGCCAATAGGTGGAAAGGCATGTCGGGAAAGCCATGCCGCGAGCTTGTATCCTTCCGTCTCTTGTCTTCCGTGTCTCGTTCCATGATCACTCGCGTACTTACCGGCATCACGACCACCGGCACCCCGCATCTGGGCAACTACGTCGGCGCCATCCGCCCGGCGGTCGCTGCCAGCCGTAACGCGGATGTCGATGCGTTCTTCTTCCTCGCCGATTACCACGCGCTGGTGAAGTGCGACGAACCCGCTCGCGTGGCGCGTTCGCGGCTGGAGATCGCGGCGACGTGGCTGGCATGCGGACTCGATCCCGGTCGCGTGACGTTCTATCGCCAGTCCGACATCCCGGAAATTCCGGAACTCACGTGGTTGCTCACCTGCGTGACGCCCAAGGGCCTGATGAACCGCGCGCATGCGTACAAGGCGGCGGTGGATGCGAACATCGGCGGCGGCGAGGATCCGGACGCAGGCATCAATATGGGACTGTATTCGTATCCGGTGCTGATGTCGGCGGACATTCTGTTGTTCAACGCGCACGCGGTGCCGGTCGGGCGCGACCAGGTCCAGCACATCGAAATGACGCGCGACATCGGCCAGCGATTCAATCACATCTACGGCGCAGCATGGCGCGATGCCGCCGGCCGCGACGACGATCCGTTCGTGCTGCCGGAAGTGGTGCTGGAAGACCGCGTGGCGACTTTGCCGGGTCTCGACGGCCGCAAGATGAGCAAGAGCTACGACAACACCGTGCCGCTGTTCGAAGGCGGATCGAAAGCCATGCGCGAGGCGATCGCGCGCATCGTCACCGATTCGCGCGAACCCGGAGAACCGAAAGACCCCGACAGTTCGTCGCTATATGCGATCTACCGCGCGTTCGCATCCGCGAACGAGAGCGCGGCCTATCGCGACGACTTGCTGCACGGACTGGGTTGGGGCGAGGCGAAACAGAGGCTCGCGGCGTTGATCGATGCGGAACTGGGCGATTCACGCGATCGTTACGACCGCCTGATGGCACACCCGGATGAAATCGAGGAAATCCTGCGCGAAGGCGCGCGCAAAGCGCGCGCGATCGCCACGCCGTTTGTCGCGATGTTGCGGGACACCGTGGGTCTGGGCGCGCTCGCCGCCCCCGCGAAAGCGCGCGGCGGGAAGAAAGTCATGGACAAACGTGCGCGCCTGGCCACTTTCCGCGATGCCGAGGGCTTCCGCTTTCGCCTGCTCGCGGCCGACGGCGAAGAATTGTTGCTGTCGTGCGCCTTCGAGAATCCGCAAGCATTGGGCGAGTGCACGCGCGCCTTGCTGGCGGTCGATACCGAGCCGGTGATCGAAACGATCGACGACACCCGTTACGCGGTGGTTGCACTTGGCGAGCGCATCGCCATCGGCCCGTCATATGCGGGCGCGGATGCCCGCAATGCGGCGATCGCCAGGCTGCATGCGGCGCTCGATTCGCTGAAACACTGATGCGTTTCCTCGCGGTCCTGTTGCTCGCGCCATGGCTGGCCGCGCTCGGCTGGTTGTACTGGTTGTACGTGCGCCGCGTGCATGGCGCACATACGCGTGCGCGAACCGATGCGGCGCTGCTGATCGCGGCCTTCATTGCCGCGATTGCCTGGGCGGAACTTGCCTATGTGATCGAGACCGGCATCGCCGGCGCGATCTGGAAGCAGGTTGCGGCGGCGCTGGCCTGCTACGCGGGATTCAGCACGGTGCTGTTGATCGGGTTGCTGCGCCACGCCTGGATGCGCCGCCGCCGCGATGCACGCGGCCAGCAATCATTGAGGTAGCGCCAGATCGTCGAGCAGCGCTTTCAGAAACCGCGCGGCCTCGCCGCCGGTCGCGGCGCGATGGTCGAACGTCAGCGAGATCGGCATGCGACGATGCACCTCGATGCCGCCCATCACCGCCACGACATCGTGCGACAGCTTGCCCGCGCCGACGATCGCCACGCACGGCGGCACGACGACGGGCGTGGCATAACGGCCGGCGAACATGCCGAAGTTGGACAGTGAGATCGTGTAGCCGGACAGTTCGCTCGACGGAATCGAGCGATCCTCCACCTGCGCGCGCAGCCGCTGGATCGCGGCGCGCAGGCCGGCGCCGTCCAGCATGTCGGCATTGCGCAGCGCCGGAACGAACAGGCCATCGTCCGTGTCCACCGCGATGCCGATATCCACGTGCGGGTGCAGCGTGCGGGAAAGATTCTTGCCGTCGAACCATGCGTTCAGTGCCGGCACGGTCTTGCAAGCGGTGACGATCGCGCGGATCAGGCGCGCGGTGATGTCCTGCTTGCCCAGCCACGCGTGCAGATCGGCATCGTCCACCAGCGTGGTCGGCACCACGTTGGCGTGCGCATCCGCCATCACCCGCGCCATGTTGCGGCGCACGCCCTTCAGTTGTTCGGGCTGACCCGTGGCCGCAACGGTCGGCGGCGTGGTGCGCATCGGTTTGCCGGATTGGGAGAGCGTACTGCGTTGCTCTTCCCTTCTCCCTCCGGGAGAAGGTGGCCGAAGGCCGGATGAGGGTTCGATCCTTGTGGAACGCTGCATGGCGCCCGAACCCTCACTCCCAGCCCCTCTCCCGGCGGGAGTGGTGAGAGAAGCAGTGCCCGAAGCAGCGGCATCCTTGACGTCCTTCATCGTCACCACGCCACCTGCGCCGGTGGGCTTCACGCGCGCCAGATCCACTTTCAATTTCTTGGCCAGTGCGCGCACCGCGGGCACGGCTTTCACGCCGCCGACTTCGCTGGTGCGTTCGACGTGCACGGTGTTGCCGGCGACCATCGCGCCGACCACGGTGCCTTCATCCTCGCGCAGCTCGACAACCGTTTCCGATTGCTCGATCTCGCCGCCCTCGTCTGAAGCAATGACATTCTTGCCGTCATCCGGCGCGGCTGCACCGGCGCCCTTCGCCGGCTTCTTCGGGCCGTGGTGGTGCCCGGTCGCTTCCGCTTCGGCGCGCTGCTTGGCTTTCGGGTCGGGCATGAAATCCGCGAGTGCGGCGCCGGTCTCGATCACGTCGCCGGCCTTGCCGTATTGCTTCGTGAGCTTGCCGGTGTAAGGCGAAGGCACTTCGACCACGGCCTTGGCGGTTTCCATCGAAACCAGCGGCGCGTCGAGCTTGATGTCGTCGCCTTCCTTGACCAGCCATTCGACGATGGTGGCATCGGGCAGGCCTTCGCCGAGGTCGGGGAGATGGAACGTTTTGGTGTCGGCCATGATCAATCTCGTTTTGTGCTCAACGTGAGGAGCCAGGGAATATTTTCCAGTCTTTCTTGGTGACCGTATACGTTATTTGCCCGTCGAGCACAGGCCCGCCGCGAAATGTACGAGGCAGCGCAAACGTGTACTCAATTCGATCACCTTCATCTCTGATGTAGACATCATAGTTGTTGATGTCACGCGCCCATTTTTGGAAGTCATTATCCGCCGGTTCTCGCGCGAGATCGGCTTCAAACTTTGCGTACACTGCGCTGCCAGCCCTCAAAGCAGATACAGAAGTATGCTCAGTGGTGACCGGATGAGACGAATCGGAGCACTGAGAAATTACCCCGCTGGCAATTGCTACGAGTGCAACTAAAGACTGTTTGACAGTATTCTGTCGCATCAGAATTCGAGCAGCCGATTCCTGGAAATTTTTGAACAACGCAACACGCGCTCTATAGCTCTACCCCGCTGCAATCGCCCGCTTCGCCGCCTCCACGATCCGCTCCGTGCTCGGCAGGTATTTCATCTCCAGCCGGAACAGCGGGATGTGGGTGTCGAAGCCGGTGACGCGCTCGACCGGTGCCAGCAGGTCGTACATGCATTCCTCGGCCAGTCTCGCGGCGATCTCGGCACCGAAGCCGGCGGTCTTCGGCGCTTCGTGCACGATCACGCAGCGGCCGGTCTTGGTCACCGACTCGGCGATGGTGTCGAAATCCAGCGGGGTCAGCGTGGCGACATCGATCACTTCCGCGCTGATGCCTTCTTCGGCCAGTGCGTCCGCGGCTTCCAGGGTTTCCTTGACCTGCGCGCCCCAGGTCACCAGGGTGACGTCGGTGCCATCGCGCAGCACGAAGCACACGTCCAGCGGCAATGCCTCGCCGTCGTCCGGCACCTCTTCCTTGTACTGGC
>DASXWZ010000029.1:0-1927 GCA_036503375.1 Rhodanobacteraceae bacterium
AGAAGGGTGGGCGCCTTCGACGGAGGCGCGGTGTTCGACGAGCGATTCGCAACCGCCGAGGCTGGTCGCGTTGACGAAGAGTTTCAGCTTGCCAGCCGCCCGCAGCGCGGCGTCGCGGCCGCCGTGCAGTTGGATGCTCACCATGCCGCCGAACATGCCCTCGTCGCCGCGCATCTGCTTTATCGCCAGTGCATGGCCGGGATGCGATAGCAAACCCGGAAAGTGCACCGCTTCCATCGCCGGATGCCCGGCCAGGAATCCGGCCACGCGCGCGGCATTGGCGCAGTGCATGCGCATGCGCGCCGGCAGCGATCGCAGGCCACGCAGCGTCAGCCATGCGGCGAACGGCGAAGCGCTGGCGCCCAGCAGCTTGCGCGTTTCGTAACAGCGCGCGGCGATTTCGTCGTCGCGCGCGAAAACCAGTGCGCCGCCCATCACGTCGCTGTGGCCACCCAGGTACTTGGTGGTCGAATGCAACACGATGTCCGCGCCCAGCCCGAGCGGATTTTGCAGATACGGTGTGGCGAACGTGCCGTCCACCATCAGCCGCGCGCCGGCGTCGTGCGCGAGCTTTGCCATCGCGGCGATGTCGACCACCTTCAACAGGGGATTGGAAGGCGATTCGATCCAGAGCAGAGCGGTGTTTTCCCGCAGCGCCGCGCACACCGCGTCAGGGTTCGTCGTATCGACGACGTCGAACGCGCAACCCCAGCGCGGAAAATATTCCGCGGCCATCGCGCGATATCCGTGGTAGATGTCGTCCTGCATCAGCACGTGCGCGCCTTTCGGCAAGGATTGCAGCATGGCGGCGCCTGCAGCGATGCCGGTGGAGAAGAAGAGCGCGCGCTCGCCGTCGTCCAGCGTCGCCAGGGCTTCCTGCAGGCGCTGCTGGGTGGGATTGTCGTAACGCTGGTACAGCAGGCCGTGCGGCAGCCCGCCGTCCGGCGAGTGCTCGAAGGTAGTCGAAAGATGCAGTGGTGGCGCCAGGGCGCCGGTTTGCGCGTCTACCTCCGCGCCGGCGTGCACAGCAAGCGTGTCGAATTTCGTCGCCATGAGCTCTCGTCCGATTGTCGCTCCGCCAGCATAACGGAGCCGGGAGATCACTCCGACGGCTGCAATGGCGCGCCGATGCGGAACCGGCAAGCGGGACTGCCGCGCAACATGCAATCGGTGTGCTGGATCTTGCGTCCGGTCGCGGCCTGCATGAAGGCGAGGTCGAACCGGCAGACATCCGGATGCGCCTTTGCGAGAGCATGGAAGACGCAGTTCCAGGCTTCGACTTCGCCGCGTTCGCCACGATGCAGCGCCTGCGCTTCGTAGCCGAGCGCATCGAGCTGTTCGGCGAGCACGGTGGCGACGGCCCGCGGATCATCCTCCTCGCCGATGCTCTGGGCGGCCGCCTTCCCCAGTTTCGTGCCGATTTCGACGAGCATCGCCTGCACCGCGCCTGTACCCGCGTGTGCGTAGAGGTGTTCGATCATGCCGCCGGCGATCAGCGCGTAATTGCGCGGGAACAGTTCACGCCCGGCCGGCAGCAATACGTACACCGCGCGGGGCCGGCCACCGCTGGGCTTCGCTTCGCCGCGTGCGGCGAAACCCGCCGCCATCAACGCGGTGAGATGTTGTCTCACCGCGTTGTGGGTGATGCCGAGCGCGTTGCACAATTCCTCGACGGTCGCACCTTGCGGCGCCTGCATCAGGCGCCGCAGCAGACGCTGTTGCGTCTCGCCGGGTTGCAGCCTGGCGGGCAGCGCGTTCAAGAGGCCTTGGACGGGAACTGCTTGGCGATCGCGCCGGCCAGCGCATCGGCGATGGTGTTCATGTGTGCACGCATGTGTTCGAGTGTTTTCGCCGCCGCGGTGCTGTTGCCGGCCATGACCTCGTTGACATGCATCTGATGATCGGAAACGTGCATCATCAGCAGGCC
>DASXWZ010000030.1:0-6972 GCA_036503375.1 Rhodanobacteraceae bacterium
TTCACGGCGGGATTGCAGACCGAAGTGATGTTCAGTGCCGGCGGTCTGGCGTTCGGCATCGGCGGATTATGCGGATTGCTGGCGATGGTCCTGGGCGGCGCGATCATGGGCCGCGGCACCGCACGCATGGTGGCAATGGGCGAAGAGGCGGTGCTGCTGTCGGATGCGGAGCGCACGGCACACATGCAGCGGATGGAAGCGCTGCGGCAACGATTGAACGTCGCCAGCAAGTTCATCCTGCTGCTGATGATCGCCGCGCTGCTGCTGATGGCGGTCGGGCATTACCTGTGACGCTGTCGCGACACCCGGGCCGGAGATAGCATCCGCCTGCCTTGTCGCGAGGCGGGCGAGAGGTGTTGTCGGCAACATGAGCGAAGACGCGCAGCGGTGGCGCACCTGGATCCTGGCGTTCGGCTTCTGGACGCTGCTGGCACTGTCGTTCGCCATCCGCATGGTGTTGAGCGGCATCGCCGAGAACGAAGCGATGTCGTGGCAGCGCGCGTTCGCCTGGAACTTCCCGAATTTCTATCTGTGGATGTTGCTGACGCCATTGGTCGGATGGCTGGGACGGCGCACCGCCGCACGCGGCTGGCCGCGCTTCTTCGCGGTCCACGTGCCGGTCAGCATCGGCACCGCCTTTCTGCAGACCACGCTGATGCTGTTGATCTACTGGCCCTTGCGCGGCGTGGTGGCCAAGCCGATTTCATTCGATCAGTTGTTCCGTGAGGAATTCATCTACCTGTTCCATCTCGCCCTGCTTACTTACTGGCTGATGCTGGTAGTGCTGCGTGGCATGGAATCGCAGCGGCGCCTGAAGGACGAACGCCTGCGCGCCGCGCGCCTGGAGACGCAACTGGTGCAGGCGCAGTTGCAGGCGCTGCGCACGCAGTTGCAGCCGCATTTCCTGTTCAATACGCTGAACGCCATTTCGGCGCTGGCGCTGGCGGATCCTGCGCAGGCGAAGCTGATGATCGCGCGCCTGAGCGATTTCCTGCGCCTGACGCTGGAGGAACACCATTCGCCGCAGGTGCCGCTGTCGCGCGAATTGCAATTGCTGGAATGCTATCTGGGCATCCAGCGCGTGCGCTTCCAGGACCGCCTGAGCACGCGCTTCGACGTGGCCGCGGACACGGTCAACGCCGCGGTACCGAACTTGATCCTGCAACCGTTGGTTGAAAACGCGTTGCGCCACGGACTGCTGGCGAAGACAGCCGGCGGCGTGCTGCGAGTCTCGGCCGCGCGCGAAGGCGAAACGCTGCGCCTGCGCGTGGAGGATGACGGCCTCGGCCTGCCGCAGGAAGGCTCCGCCGAAGGCATCGGCCTGGGCAACACGCGCGCGCGCCTGCGTGTGCGCTTCGGCGAAGCGGCGGCACTCCATTTGCTGCGTCGACCCGAAGGCGGCACCTGCACGGAAGTGCGCATCCCGTTCGAGGAATACGCCGCATGAACATGCAACGCCTGCGTGCGGTGCTGGTGGACGACGAGGTGCTGGCACGTCTGGCCGTGCGGCAGGCGCTGGCCACACACGCCGATGTCGAGATCGTGGGCGAATGCGGCAACGCCGATGAGACCATGCTGGTGATCCGCGAACTCGAGCCCGACCTGCTGTTTCTGGACATCCAGATGCCGGGCATGGATGGATTCAAATTGCTGCAGCGGCTTGCGCCGGAGCGCGTGCCGCTCATTGTGTTCGTCACCGCTTTCGGCGAACACGCGCTGCGTGCCTTCGATGCTGACGCCGTGGACTACGTGCTGAAGCCGATCGACCAGGCGCGTTTCGACCAGGCGATGACGCGGGTGAAGCAGCGCCGCTCGTACGCGTTCCCTCGATCTCGTGGCGAGGCGGTCACGCCCCTTTTGCAACGCATCAGCGTGCGCGTGGGCGAACACATCCGCGTTATCACCGTGGACGAGGTCGATTGGATCGGCGCCGATGGAAATTACGTGCACATCCACGTCGGCCAATCCAGCTTCCTGCATCGTGAAGCGCTCGGCAATCTCGCGGCCTCGCTCGACCCGGCGCGCTTCCTGCGGATCCACCGCAGTGTGCTGGTCAATCTTGAGCGCGTGCGCGAGGTGCATCCGCTGTTCCAGGGCAATGCGGAGGTGGTGCTGCTGGACGGCACACGGCTGAACCTCAGCCGGCGCTTCCGCGCCGGCGCACGCGGCGCACTCGGGCTGCCCTGACGCTGGTACCCGCCGAAAGGCCGCTGGCCACACGCAGCCGGCCGCTCGTCACAAAACAGCGGTGCCGGAATCGTCCCGATGCAGACTGCGCGCACGCACTTGCGCGCCGGCCGCATCGGAGACGGAATGAAGAACCACGCAGCGTTGATCGCATTCGCCTGCGCGAACTGCCTGACATTCACCTCGGCCATGGCGGCAACGCGACCCGATCAGGCCGGCGTGCGCGCAGCGGAGAACCGCTGGAGCGAGGCATTCGTCACCGGCGATTCAGCCGCGCTGGATGACCTGCTGGATGCCGATTATGTTTCGGTCGGCGCCACCGGCGAGTCGCGGCCGAAAACCGAAATCATCCGCCTTGCCGCGCAATACGCGAAGACGCATCCCGGTCAGCACGCACAGCCGCTGCCGGCGACGTCCACGATCCGGGTGATCGGCGACGCAGCGGTGGTGCAGCACCATCGTCCCGACGAAAATTCGGTGGATGTCTTCTACTTCCGCGGCGGCCGCTGGCGCGCGTGGTATTCGCAGCACACACGGGTGGCGAAATGAGGGCTGCACGATTCACGGTGAATCCGCGCATCTTCACGATCGCCTGTGTCTGCCTGCTCGCTTCGGCCATGTTCGCCGACCGGCACGCGGCCGCGGACATGGCGATATCCGCACCGGAAAAAATAACGCTGGGTGGAATCCTGCACGCCGACAGCGACGACACCCTCGCATTCACGCGCGACGGCAAAATCGTGTTCTTCGACCGGAGCAATGGGCCGCGCAAGACCATCATGATCTCGCACCGGGTAAACGGCCACTGGTCGCCACCGCAGATAGCGGGTTTTTCAGGACATTGGTTCGACCAGGATCCGGTGGTTTCGCCGGATGGTTCGTATCTGCTGTTCGATTCGGATCGTCCGGTGATGCCGGGCGGCAAACCGCTGGTGCAGAACTATTTCGGCAATCACAAGCAGGCGCCTGGTTCCAACATCTGGAAAGTCGAGCGCGACGGCGATGGCTGGAGCCAGCCCGTATGGCTGGGGCCCGTCGTCAACAACGATGTGTTCGTCGACTTTGCGAGCATCGCCGCCGATGGCAGCTTGTACTTCATCCGCCGGGACAGGCAGGAAGGAATCATGCACACGTACCGCTCGGCGTACCGAGATGGCAAATACTTGCCGCCTGTGCGAGCGGGCCTGGGAGATCCGGCCGTCTCCACACACGATCCTGCGGTCGCACCCGACCAGTCGTTCATCGTGTTCGATTACGGCAAGGTGAAGGGTGGCCTGGGACGCCTGTGCATCGCCTTCAGGGAAGGCGATCACTGGAGCAAACCCATGGATCTCGGCGATGCCGTGAACAGCGATATCCCGTGGGGCTCCCACATCGCACCCGACGGCCGCTCGGTTTATTTCACCGGGCAGACGGGCATCTGGCACCTGTCGCTCGCGCCGTGGCTCGACGCGCACCGCGCACCCGAATGACCTGCATGGTTTTCGAAGCCGAATGAAAATCCGCACGCATTGCACGCATTGCCTCGCTGCCGCCGTCGCGGCTCTCCTGTGCACGGGCACGGCTTTGGCCGATCAGGCGCAGCCGATCGCGACACCGGAAGTGTTCGCGCCGGGCGAAATTTCCGGGCCTTCACCGGTGGATTGCCTGGCTTTCACCCCGGATGGACGCACGGTTTTCTTTGACCAGCAATCCTGGCCCAACGGCATGATCATGGTTTCGCACCGCGACGGCGGCCATTGGACGATGCCGCGGATCGCGCCTTTCTCCGGGCAGTGGCACGATCATGATCCGGCCGTGGCGCCGGATGGCTCTTTCGTGATCTATACATCGGACCGTCCCGATCGACCCGGCGGCGAACCGCTGCGCGGCGGCCACTTGTGGCGCGTGCAACGCGATGGCAACCGCTGGAGCGCTCCGGTACGCCTGCCAGACACGATCAACAGCAATGCGAGGATCTTTGCGCCCGCCGTGGACGCGCACGGCGACATCTACTTCCAGCGCAGCGATCCGCCGGACTCCGCGTTCCACATCTATCGCTCCGCTCTGGTGGACGGCCGCTATCAGGCACCGGTGCGGCAGGCCCTCGGGCCGGTGGATGCGCACGAGCAGGATCCGGCAATAGCGCCGGATGAATCCTTCATCGTCTTCGACGCCGACTATGCCGGCAAGGACAATCCGGATCGCCTTTACATCGCCTTCCGGGAGGGCGATCACTGGAGCGCGCCGGTTGATCTAGGGGAAACGATCAATCGTTACCAACCCTGGGGCTCGCACCTGGGCCCGGATGGCCGCACGCTCTACTTCACCAGCAATCACGCGCTGGACGTCCACTACCCGCGCTCGCCCGCGCAGGCGCAGGCTGACCTTGCGCGCATGCGCGCGTGGGACAACGGCACCAACCATATCTGGAGCGTCTCGCTGACGCCGTGGCTGGACGCGCATCGCGCGCCACGAGATTGAACAGCCGTCGAAATCCGGCGGTTCGAAGTGATCAATCGAGCAAGGCAAGTTCGTCCTCGCCGAAGCCGGCGGCGCGGCGCGCGTCCAGATTGAAGGGACCACGCAGCGGGCCGATGAGCCGATCGCGCAGCAGTCCCTGAAAAGTCTCGGCGGGATCGAGTTGCTCGCGTTCGCAGCAGAATCGAAACCAGCGCGAACCGGCGGCGACGTGCGCGACTTCCTCGCGCAGGATGATCTCGAGTATTTCCGCAGTCGCATCATCTCCGACGCTGCGCAGACGCGCGATCATGCCGGGCGTGACATCCAGCCCGCGCGCTTCGAGCACGCGTGGCACCAACGCCATCCGCGCGAGGCACGAATCGGAAGTCTTCACGGCCATCTCCCACAAACCGTTGTGCGCGTCGAAGTCGCCGTAGGCATGTCCGAGTTCAGCCAACCGTTGCGACAATATTCCGAAATGCCGCGCTTCGTCCGCGGCCACACCTGCCCAGTCGCGGTAGTACTCCTCCGGCATGCCGGCGAAACGCAGCACCGCATCCCAGGCGAGATTGATCGCGTTGAATTCGATATGCGCGACCGCGTGTACCAGCGCCGCGCGCCCTTCCACACTGCCCAGCCCGCGTTGCGGCACGTCGCGCGGCGGCACGAGTTTCGGTTTGCCGGGGCGGCCCGGCGTTTCGATTGCAACGATCGACGCGCCAGCGTCCGGCGCAACCAGGCTGCCCTCGCGCAACGCCGCAAACACCTGGGCAGTCAATTCGCATTTGCGCTGCGGATCCGCGCAGGCGAAGCACAGCCTGGCTGCCTCGCGCAGTTCGCGTGTGTCGAACATGACCCGGCTCAAGCCATGCCGGAAATATCGGGCGGCACGTTCACTGCATTACTCGCGATCGCTGCGGTAAGCGGCTCCGGCCGGTAGGTGGCGACTTCACGCCAGCGCTTCCAAACCGAATCGTCGATCGTTTCGTTGACGCCACCGCCGATGGTGCGTTCGAACGGCTTCTTCACCAGCTTGTAGAGTCCGTACATGAATTGCGCGTAGGAATTGTTGGGCGTAGCCAGTTCCGCGTTCTGCGCGGGAACGAAGGGCCGACTGAACGCCAGGCCCACGCCGGCCGCCTTGGCCTGCAACCACGCCAGCGGCAGGTCGGGCAGCAGATCGGGAGACTTGCCGGCGCCGTCGGTCCTTTCGCCGCCGCCGACATCCGAGTGGCAGCCGATGAACCAGCGCTGCTCGACTTCGATCTGGCTGGCCTTCTTCGATGTCATGGTTTCGCCGGGCTCGAGCGAACCCGGCAGGCGCGTCCACTTGGTCGGCATGAAGTCCGCACGGTGTTCGTCCAGCGCCAGCGCCTGGTAGGCGAACTGCACGATGCCGCTCAACTCCGTGTCATGGAAGCGGTAACGGCCGCGCGCGAACGGGAACCACGACGCCACGTCGGGAATACCCAGCGCGCCGACCGTATCCCAGACGCCGATAAAACGGATGCCGACTTCGCGCGATCGCTGCGCGCGAAACTCGACCGCCTTGGGATCATCAGGCTTGATGTCGTTGCGGTAGAAATCGTAGGCATCATCCACCGCGTGCTGCGAAACGTCGCCCGTCACGTCCGGTCTGATCAAGCCGCACTTGCGGATCATTCCCGCCGCGCTGCGCGCGCTGTAGGCGCCGCGGCTGAAACCGAACAGGTAAATCTCGTCGCCCGGATTCCACTGCTGGCACAACCAGTGGTAACCCTGCTCGATGTTGCTCGAAAGTCCAAGTCCGAATGCACCGCCGAGCAGGTGCGTGATGCCAGGCTTGACGCCGACACCAGCGATGTACAGCGCGATCTGCGCCGCGCCCGCGCCGTCCGCCGGCGCCAGCAACTCGTGCAGACGCCAGACGTTGGTGTTGGTGTCCACCTTGTTCCAGGTGCCGTCGAACAATACGATCAGCCGACGTGCCATGGCGCCTCCCACGCTTGCGATCCGGCGGACATTGTGGCGCCTGGCCCGCTCAGAAGGCGAGACGGAAATCGCGGAACCCGCGACTTCAATCGCGCACTTGTGCCTGCAGATATGGCGTCAGGCCGAGCTGACCGACGAGGCTGAGCTGGGTCTCCAGCCAATCGATATGCTCCTCCTCGGATTTCATGATCGAGGTGAAAATTTCGCGACTGACGTAGTCGCCGATCTGCTCGCAGTGCGCGATTGCGGACTTCAGGTCAGGCAACGCTTCGCGTTCCAGCGCCAGGTCGCATTCGATTGCCTCTTTCGGACCTTCGCCGATCTTCAGCTTGCCGAGCTTCTGCAGGTTCGGCAGTCCTTCGAGAAAGAGAA
>DASXWZ010000031.1:0-4464 GCA_036503375.1 Rhodanobacteraceae bacterium
GGTCGCGCTGATCACCGGCGGCGATTCCGGCATCGGCCGCGCAGTGGCGGTGCTGTACGCGCGCGAAGGCGCGGATGTCGCGATCGTCTACCTGAGCGAAAAACGCGATGCGCAGGAAACCCGGGATGCGGTGGAAAGCGAAGGCAGGCGCTGCCTATTGATCGAGGGCGACGTCACCGATCCGGAGTTCTGCAGGAAGGCGGTGCAACGGGTGATCGACGAATTCGGCAAGCTCTCGATCCTCGTCAATAACGCGGCATTCCAGAACCATGCGGAAAAGCTGGAAGACATTTCCGAAGAACACTTCGACGAAACGCTGCACACCAATTTGTACGGCTATTTCCACATGGCGAAAGCCGCGCTGCCGCACCTGGGCAAAGGCGATTGCATCCTCAATACCGGTTCGGAAACAGGGCTGTTCGGCAACAAGCACCTGCTCGACTATTCGATGACCAAGGGCGGCATCCATGCCTTCACCAAATCGCTGGCGGCCAATCTGGTGGACAAGGGCATCCGCGTGAACGCGGTCGCGCCCGGCCCGGTGTGGACGCCGCTCAATCCCGCCGACAGTCCGCCGGAGAAAGTGGCCAAGTTCGGCGAGCAGAGCGCGATGAAACGTCCCGCGCAGCCCGAGGAAATCGCGCCGGCCTACGTGTTCCTCGCCGCGCCGAGCTGCGCCAGTTATATCTCGGGCGCGATATTGCCGATCCTCGGCGGGCCGACGGGCTGAACGATTCGCCGCCGTATTGATCGGGCGGGGAAAAAACTGAAACACTTTCGCTTGCGGATGTGTGCGCCGGCTCTCGGTTGCGCGCGCGATCAGATCTTAGGATCGCCCGACACATCGAACGCCATCCCGCGCACGGACATCTGCAATGACTTCCCTAAGAATGAAACTCGCGCTCGCCCTGCTGGCGACGCTGGTCTGGTCCCTCGGCAACGCCCGCAGCCACACGCTCTCGCAACCTCTCCTCTGCCATCAGCAGATGCCCAGCTTGCCGGCGAATGTATGCGCACAGTTCAACATCTCCTACGGCAGCGATCCGAAGCAGATGTTCGATGTCTACATGCCGCAGACTCAAACCCAAGGCGCGCCAGTGATCCTGATGGTGCATGGCGGAAGCTGGTCGTCGGGCGACAAGAGCGACACGCCGGTGGTGAAGAACAAGGTGGCATATTGGGTGCCGACCGGCGTGATCTTCATTTCGGTCAACTACCCCTATCTGCCACAGGCCAATCCGCTGCAACAGGCGTTGTACGTGGCGCAGGCGCTCGCCTATGCGCAGCGGCACGCGACCGACTGGGGCGCCGATCCGAAGAAATTCATCCTGATGGGTGACTCCTCGGGCGGACAACTGGTGGCCCTGATCAGCGCCGAGCCTTCGCTCGCGACTTCGCTGGGCGCCCAGCCCTGGCTCGGCACGGTTTCGCTGGACAGCGCGGCCTACGACGTCACGCAGATCATGCAGATGCCGGTGCATCCGCCGATGTACGACCAGGCGTTCGGCACCAGCCCCGCTTTCTGGAATGCCACCTCGCCGACCGTGCAGTTGAGTTCGAAGATCGCGCCCTATATGGCCGTGTGCTCGTCCCAGCGCGTCAACTCCTGCCCGCAGGCGCAGCAGTTCGTGAACAAGGCCGTGAGCTACGGCACCTCGGCGACCCTGTTGCCGGAGAACCTGACGCACTCCCAGATCGACGCGAATCTCGGCTTGCCTTCCGCCTACACCACGGCGGTGAACAACTTCCTGTCGGGCTTGTACCAGTCGTCGATGGCCAAAAAGCGGCACAGGTAATCGGTAACCCGGGACGACAAGAAACCGCGCTCCTTGCGCGGTTTTTTGTATCCACCGGCCGACCGCGATAGCCTTGCCTGCCAATTGCGCAAAGCGAGGGCAACCAATGATCGCCCGGACGGGCTTTGCCCTGCTCATCGCCTTGGGCGCGATCGCGTCCGCGCGCGCGGACGATGTCCGGATCGTCTACTACGACATCTCCGGCCACACGATTCGGGATCTCGTCGAACAGATGCAGGCGAAGGGCCCCTTCGACAAGTCGTCGGGCGGGAGATCCGCCGCGTACACCGAATGGCGCGTGCCCTGGAACTTCCGCTACGAATCCACGCCGCGAAGCTGCAAACTGACCGAATTGAATGCGTCGGCGGAAGGAACGATGACGCTTCCGCATTGGGTCG
The DNA here is from genome assembly GCA_036503375.1 of Rhodanobacteraceae bacterium. Classification (GTDB taxonomy): domain Bacteria; phylum Pseudomonadota; class Gammaproteobacteria; order Xanthomonadales; family Rhodanobacteraceae; genus 66-474. The sequence goes on from DASXWZ010000031.1 coordinate 2,195, forward strand.
ACGGCGGCACCGCTCCGGCATCCCGAATGAAGGAATGGCGGCACTTCGTCGCCGCGCTTCGGGTCCATGAGAACGGGCACTACGCCCACGGCGTACAGGCTGCCGAAGAAGTGCGGGCCCTGGCAGGTTCCATCCAACCCGCCGCGGATTGTGACGATCTCACCCGGCAGGTCACCAATCGGGCAGAGGCAATACTGGAAAAATACCGCGCCGTGGATGCTAAGTACGACCGGGATACGAAGCACGGGCAGGCCCAGGGTGCCGTATTGGTGATCGAAAATTGATGGCGTCTTTACCGTGACGGACGACGCCAAAAGTCGCGCCTGTTCCGTCTCTTGCCGTGATCGCGCCGCGCTTTCCTGAAAGCGACGCGGAGCGAGGGCATCGCTCGGCGACATTGGTATTGGACGATCGAAGGAATGTCGTGAATTCGCACTCGGCCGAAACAGGGCTCTCGCGCGGCTCTTCGTTCCGGATCGGATTGGTGGAGCGGAAGGGGATCGAACCCTCGACCTCTGCATTGCGAACGCAGCGCTCTCCCAGCTGAGCTACCGCCCCACGAACTGAATGCACGCTATCGAAGCCGCGCACCGCGATTGCCGAGTCAAGGCAGCGCGAACCGCATATGTTAGCGGGTGCGCGCCTGACCGCCAAGCGGGCATCCACCATTGAGCGGAGCCGAAAGTCGCCGCCGGAGAGATCAATACATGATCGTCATTCCGGGCCGACGCAGAGCGCCGGACCCCGGAATCCGTTTTCCCGGAACAAAGACCCGGAGCGGATGCGGATTCTGGTCTTCGGCCAGCGCCGGAATGACGAAAACCATCCGGCAATACCTCGTCACCGGCAACACCGGCTACTGCAAAAGCCTGGACAACTCGGGTTCCAGCACAGCGCGGCGCCAGCCTTCCAGTCCTTCCGGCCAGACACGCGTCACGGCGTATTCCTCCAGCAATCGCCGTGCGCAGAGCAGGCCGGGCGGGATGTCGAGCTTTTGCGCGACCGCGTCCACCAATTCCTTCATGGCATTGACCGCGGACTTGGCCGCGCCCGAAGGCGCGGCGAGGATCGGCGCGGTTTCCGCCTGTTCCGTTTCGGTCACCGGTGCGCGCAGAAGGTCGAGCAATTCCGCGCGTTGCGGCGTGCGCAGGGCACGCAGCCCGCGGGTGCGTTCGAAGAGTTCGCTCGAGGAAGCCGGCGGCGAGGCCGCCAGCGACAACGCGGACGCGTCGTCCAGCAGCCACGGCCGCGGCTTGTCCAGCGCACGCGCGCTGTCGTCGCGCCAGCGCAGCACGCGTCGCAGCAGCGCCTGCCTCGCCTGCGGCCACGCGGCGGCGTTGCGGAATGCGCGTTGCGGCTGCGGATCGGGCCCGGTGCGGCGCAGCCGCAACATGAGGCGCGCGCAGTCCTCGGCGTGCCAGGCGAGCCGTCCGCGCTGGGTGAGCTGCGTTTCCAGCAAGGCATGAAGTTCGTGCAGGTGCGCGACGTCCTGCTCGGCGTAATCGATCTGCGCGGGCGTAAGCGGCCGGTGCAACCAGTCCGAGCGTGTTTCGTCCTTGGGAATTTCCCAGCCGAGCAACGAGGAAACCAGGTTGCGATAGCTCAAGCCGAAGCCCAGCCCGCACAGCGCCGCGGCGATCTGCGTGTCGAACAATCGCGGGTTCGCTCCGTCCAGCAGCGGCGCCAGGGCCTCCATGTCTTCGCTGGCGCTGTGCATGATCCATACGCGTTCCCCGACGAGCTCGCGGATGCACGTGCCGGCGTCGAAGGCCGTCGGATCCACCAGCGCGCATGCGCCGCCGGCTGCGATCTGCACCAGCGCGAGTTTCGGATGGAAGGTGTTGCGGCGCATGAACTCGGTATCGAGTCCGATGACGTCGGCGCGATTGCGATCGATCCATTGCGAACACGCATCCGCGTCCGCGATCCAGGCGGCGCTCATGCAGAGGTTCCGGTGTTGCGGGTCTGGCTCATGCGCACATCGCCCGGGAGTTGCCGATTGGCCCGGCTTTGCTATGGTGAGCCGGTCAAGATAGCAGCAAACGATCGCGACATGGGTCTGTTCACCGCCAACCAAATGAGCCGCGTTGCTTCCGCAGCGGTCGTCAGACAAGGTGCGCGGCGCAGCGCCATAGCACTTCTATGGTCAAGGCGCGCGCCGCCGTCTGGCGGCCGCTGCGGAGCCACCCGAAGGGCCGTGGCCCTTTGCCCGCATGGCTGCGTCATCGCTCGTCCATGTATCGACATACATCTTCCTCGCTCTTCCTTGC
>DASXWZ010000032.1:0-9191 GCA_036503375.1 Rhodanobacteraceae bacterium
GCCTTCGAGCGCTTCGATGAGCGCGACGTTCCAGTGACGCGCCGCTTCGAGGTCTACCCGGACCGCACGGACGTGATCGAACAGCGCTATCCCGCAGCAGGTGATCCCAATGTGCGCGTCAAACTCGGGTTGGTCGCGCCCGCTGGCGGCGAGCCGCGCTGGATCGACCTCGGCAAGAATCCCGACATTTATCTGGTACGCGTGGATTGGCTGCCGGATGGCAAACGCCTTTCATATCAGCGCATGCAGCGCAGCCAGCAGCATCTCGATCTGCAGCTGGTGAACGTGGCGGACCTGAAGCAACGCACGCTGCTGACCGAAACGTCGAAGACCTGGATCAACCTCAATGACGATCTGCATTTCCTGAAAGACGGATCCGCCTTCGTCTGGGGCAGCGAGCGCACCGGCTGGCATCACCTGTATCTCTATGGGCTCGACGGCAAGCTGCAGCACCCGATCAGTGCGGGTGACTGGAATCTGGACGGCGTTCTGAAGGTGGATGAAAAAGCCGGCCTCGTATACGTATCCTCCAACAAGGACGCGATATCGGACAAGCAGATCTATGCGCTGAAAATCGACGGCAGCATTGCGAGCGATCCCCAACGTATCAGCCAAAGCGAGGGCTGGCACGAAGCGCGCTTCGCCGACGACGCATCGCTGTATGTGGACACATTTTCAGATCCCGTCACACCTCCGCAGGTCAGCGTGCACCAGAGCGGCGGCAAGTTCATCGCATGGGTCGAGCAGAACAAACTCGATGCGTCGCATCCGTACTGGCCCTACCATGACGCGCATGTGTCGCCGTTTTTCGGGACCTTGAAAGCCGACGATGGCCAGACGCTGTACTACCGCATGTACAAGCCGTCGGGCTTCGATCCGAAGAACAAATATCCAGTGATGCTGCATTTCTACGGCGGTCCCACGGCGCAGATGGCGACCGATGCATGGCCCGATCTGTTCGACGAATACATGGCGCAGCGCGGCTTCGTGGTGTTCACGCTCGACAATCGCGGCATGGCGCGACGCGGGCGTGCATTTTCCGATCCGATCTATCACCAGTTCGGCGACGTCGAAGTGGCCGATCAGCGCGCCGGGATCGCCTGGTTGAAATCGCAACCCTGGGTGGACGGCTCCCGCATCGGTACCTTCGGCTGGAGTTATGGTGGATACCTGAGCACGATGATGCTGGCCAAGGATTCGCCCGAACTCGCCGGAGGCGTGGCGGTGGCGCCGGTTACGGATTGGCGCCTCTACGACACGTACTACACCGAACGATATCTCGGTCTGCCGCGCGACGATGATGCGGGTTACACGCGCAGCGCCGTGTTCGCGTGGCTGGACGGGCTCACCTCACCGCTGCTGCTTGTCCACGGCATGGCCGACGACAACGTGCTGTTCCTGAATTCGACCAAGCTGATGGCGGCGCTGCAGAAACGCGGATTCCAGTTCGATCTAATGACCTATCCCGGCGGCAAACACGGACTGTCCACGCCGGAAATGCGCAAGCACGCTTTCACGGCGATCGCGGATTTCTTCCAGAGACAAATCGCGCATGATTGTGGCGAGGCATGTCCGATTCCCTCGGCCTCCAAGACCAGGCCGTCCGCGAAGCCAGCCGGGCCGCCCAAAACCGCAACGAACACACCGTAACCGGCTGAAAAACCGGCCCGAACGCTTGCAGCGCTTAGCAGGCCGCTGCTATCATTTTCAGGCTTGACCGTGAGGTTTTTGCGGCATCGGGCGGATACCGAAACGTGGACAACTCCCTGGCCGCCGGCAGGCGGCTCGCCTTACAAGTCGTGCTGGCGCAAGTAGCGGTGGCGGTGATTGCCGGCTTGGCGTTTCTGGTGCAGGGAGTTCACGCGGCGGTCGCGGCGCTGGCGGCGGGGCTGCTGGTCGCGGCGGGAACCGGCCTGCTGGCACTGCGCGTCTTCGCGCCCGCATTGGCGGGACCGGGCTCGATGCTGGCGCGCTTCGCCTTCGGAACCTTGCTGAAATGGATCGTGGTAATCGTCGGTTTTTACCTGATCCTGGCGTACTGGAGGCTGCCGGCGCTGCCGGCGTTAATTAGCCTGGTGGCCGCGGTGTTGGTCAATCTGGCGGTTCTGGGTTTCAAACGCTGAAGACGCTGCGCGCCTGCAGCGCGCGCCGTGCGGCGCGACGATCGAGGATGAATGAGTGAGTGCCGAATCCGGCGGTGAATCCTTCACCGATTACATCCAGCATCACCTGACGTTCTGGAAAGCGCCGCTGTCGCCTGCCGGCGGGTTGGCGTCGCTCCATGTCGACACCTTGATCATGTCGCTCGTGCTGGGTTTCCTCTTCCTCTTCTGGTTCGGGTGGTTTGCGCGACGCGCTACGTCCGGTGTGCCAGGCAAGGGACAAGCGTTCGTCGAACTTGCGCTCGAATTCGTCGACGGCCAGGTGAAAGACGCATGGCACGGCAGCCGCAAGTTCCTGGGTCCGCTGGCGCTGACGATCTTCTTCTGGATCCTGTTCATGAATCTCATGGACGTGCTGCCGGTGGATTTGATCCCGGCCGCCGCGGCAGCGACCGGCGCCACGCACTTCCGCCCGGTGCCGACAGCGGACGTCAACATGACCTTCGCGATGTCGTTGACGGTGCTGATCCTGACGCTGTTCTACGGGATGAAAGCCAAGGGCATCGGCGGTTATTTCAAGGGCGCGGTTTCGCATCCTTTCTCTGCCAAGAACTTTCTGATGAAGGTTTTGCTGGCGCCCTTCAACATCCTGATGTTCTTGATCGAGACGATCACCCAGCCGGTCAGCCTGGCGTTGCGATTGTTCGGCAACATCTTCGCGGGCGACCTGCTGTTCATGCTGATCGCCGGGCTGATGACCCATTGGCTGTCGCTGTGGTACCCCCTCGGCATCGTGGGCTATGTCGCGTGGAGTTTCGTCGAGCTCCTGATCATCGTGATTCAGGCTTTCATTTTCATGTATCTCGCCGTCACCTATATCGCGATGGCGCAACAGCATCACTGACTCGGCATGTCGCGTCCCCTGCTGCTACCAACAACCGCTAACCAACCACAACGTTCTACCGGGAGATCCAAATGGAACAACTGATTGCACTCATCCAGGCCAACACCGCCATCGCGGCCGGCCTCATGATCGGTCTGGGTGCGCTGGGCGCCTGCATCGGCATGGGCGTGATGGGTTCGAAGTACCTCGAATCCATGGCACGGCAGCCGGAATTGAGCCCGATGCTTACGGGACGCATGTTCCTGCTGGTCGGCCTGATCGACGCCGACTTCTTCATCAGCCTGGCGATCGCCATGTTCTTCGCGTTCGCCAATCCGCTGCTGACGACCGCATTGACGCATGCCGCGACATTGCCGCACTGACGCGCGAAATATCGACAGATCCGAATCCAGGCAGGTAGCACCGCAATGGAAATCAATGCCACCCTGATCGGCGAAGTGATCGCGTTCTTGATCATGATCGCGCTCACGATGAAGTTCGTCTGGCCGCCGCTCACGCGGGCGATCGAAGAACGCCAGCACAAGATCGCCGAAGGCCTCGAAGCCGCCGACCGCGCGCGCAAGGAACTGGCGGACGCCGACGCGCGCGTGGCCGAGGACATCAAGGCCGCGCGTGCGGAAGCCGCGCAGATCATCGAGCGGGCAAACCAGCAGGCCACGCAGATCGTGGACAAGGCGCGCACCGATGCGTTGATGGAGGTGGCCAAGTTGAAAGCTGCGGCGCAAGCCGACATCGACAACATGGCGCATCGCGTGCGCGCTGAATTGCGCGGCCAGGTCGCGCAACTCGCGGTCGCCGGCGCGGAGAAAATCCTGAAGCGCGAGATCAACGCCGATGCGCACAAGGCGCTGATCGAACAACTGGTCGCGGAAATCTGATGGAGCCGCTCACCCTCGCCAGGCCTTACGCGCGCGCCGCTTTCGAGCTGGCGCAGGAGCAACATGCGCTCGGAGACTGGGCGGGCAAACTTGCGTTTGCCGCGCAGGTCGCGAGCGAGGATCAAGTGAGCGCGCTGTTCGGCGATCCGCGCATCGCGCCGACGCAGTTGGCGAGTCTGTTTCTACCGCAAGGCGAAAACGAAGATACGCCGTTCGCACGCTTCATCGCCACGCTGGCTGAGAACGGCCGCCTGCGCGAATTGCCGGAAATCGCGGCGCTGTTCGAGCAGATGAAACGCGACGCCGAACGCGTGCTGAAGGTGAACGTGCGCAGCGCTGCGAAGATCGACGACGGCGAAGTCGCGCGCCTGCGCGATGCGCTGAAGCGCCGTTTCGAACGCGAGATCGAACTGGAGCAGACTCTGGATCCGACCGTACTCGGCGGCGCGGTGATCGACGCGGGCGACACGGTCATCGACGGGTCGGTGCGCGGACGATTGGCGCGCCTGGAAAGCGCGCTGGCGAGTTGAAAAAGCTGTGAGCAGAGTTGTGAGTGGAACATCGAGTTCTCCAATCACCACTCACGAATTCGAAATAGATAACGCGTGAAGAAATCACGCGCTTTCGGGAATCAAGGAATATGGCCACCACACTCAATCCTTCCGAAATCAGCGAGCTGATCCGCGAGCGCATCGAGAAGTTCAAGCTCGCAGCTGAAGCGCGCAACGAAGGCACGCTGACCGGCGTGTCCGACGGCATCGTGCGCATCCACGGCCTGAACGACGTGATGGCCGGCGAAATGGTCGAGCTGCCGGGCAACACCTACGCGCTGGCGTTGAATCTCGAGCGCGACTCGGTCGGCGCGGTGGTGCTGGGCGAGTACGAGCACCTGCGCGAAGGCGATACCGCCAAGACCACCGGTCGCATCCTGGAAGTGCCGGTCGGGCGCGAGCTGCTGGGCCGCGTGGTCGATGCGCTGGGCAATCCCATCGACGGAAAGGGTCCGATCAACGCGACGCAAACCTCGCCGGTGGAAAAAGTCGCACCGGGCGTAATCTGGCGCCAGTCGGTTTCGCAGCCCGTGCAGACCGGGTACAAATCGGTGGACTCGATGATTCCGATCGGCCGCGGCCAGCGCGAGCTGGTGATCGGCGACCGCCAGACCGGCAAGACGGCGCTGGTGGTGGATACGATCATCAACCAGCGCGGCACCGGCATCAAATGCATCTACGTGGCGATCGGCCAGAAGCAGTCCTCGATCGCCAACGTGGTGCGCAAGCTGGAGGAATTTGGCGCGCTGGAGCACACGATCATCGTCGCGGCTTCGGCTTCCGATTCGGCGACGATGCAATACATCGCGCCGTACGCCGGTTGTGCGATGGGCGAGTTCTTCCGCGACAACGGCGAGGACGAGTTGATCATCTACGACGATCTCACCAAGCAGGCGTGGGCGTACCGGCAGATCTCGCTGCTGCTGCGCCGTCCGCCGGGCCGCGAAGCGTATCCGGGCGACGTGTTTTATTTGCACTCGCGCTTGCTCGAGCGCGCGGCGCGCGTCAACGCCGATTACGTAGAGAAGGAAACCAATGGCGCCGTGAACGGCAAGACGGGATCCTTGACCGCGTTGCCGATCATCGAAACGCAAGCCGGCGACGTGTCGGCGTTCGTGCCGACGAACGTGATCTCGATCACCGACGGCCAGATCTTCCTCGAGACCGACCTCTTCAACGCCGGCATCCGTCCGGCCGTGAACGCCGGCATCTCGGTCTCGCGCGTGGGTGGTGCGGCGCAGACCAAGATCATCAAGAAATTGTCCGGCGGCGTGAAGCTGGCGCTGGCGCAGTACCGCGAACTGGCGGCTTTCGCACAGTTCGCGTCCGATCTCGATGCCGCGACCCGCGCGCAGCTGGAGCGCGGACAGCGCGTCACGGAATTGATGAAGCAGAAACAGTATTCACCGCTCTCCATCGCGCAATTGGCGATTTCGCTGTACGCTGCCGAGAAAGGCTATCTGGATGATCTGCAGATTGCGCAGATCCTGCCGTTCGAACACGCGCTGCACCAGTTCATGGATTCCAGCCACGGCGACCTGATGAAGAAGATCGTCGATACCGGAGACTGGAACGACGAGATCGAAGGCAAGTTCAAGTCGGCGCTGGACGAGTTCAAGAAGACGGGAAGCTGGTAATCGCACATGGCCGGCGCACGCGAAATCCGCACCAAGATCAAGAGCGTCGCCAACACGCGCAAGGTGACCCGTGCGCTCGAGATGGTGTCGGCGTCGAAGATTCGTCGCGCGCAGGATTTGATGCGCGCCTCGCGTCCCTACGCCAAGCACATGCGCCGCGTGATCGCGCACATCGCGCAGGCGACCACTGATTTCCGCCATCCCGCATTGAAGGAACGCGAGGTCAAGCGCGTCGGCTACATCATCGTGTCCACCGACCGCGGCTTGTGCGGAGGGTTGAACGCCAATCTGTTCCGCAAGCTGCTCGCTGAAATCCGCGAGTGGGAGAACAAGGGGGTCGAAGTGGACGTGGTTACGATCGGCCAGAAGGCCGCCGCGTTCTTTCGCCGCATCAAGGTCAACATGACCGCCAGCATTTCGCACTTGGGTGACCGGCCCAAGATCGAGAAGCTGGCGGGCGTGATCAAGGTGATGGATGACGCCTATCTGCAAGGGAAGGTCGATCGCGTCTATCTGTGCTTCAATGACTTTGTCAACACAATGACGCAGAAACCTCGCGTCGAGGTGCTGCTGCCGCTGCCGGCGGCGGCCAAGCAGATCGCCGAAACGCCGCCTGACGCCGAGACGCCGAGCGCGCAGACCGTGGTCGTGCATCGCGAACATAATTGGGATTACATCTACGAGCCTGACGCCGAGACGGTGATCACGCAGGTGCTGGAACGCTACGTCGAGGCGCTGGTGTATCACGCGGTGCTGGAGAATCTGGCCAGCGAACACGCCGCGCGCATGGTGGCGATGAAAGCCGCGTCGGACAACGCGACCAAGGCGATCGACACGTTGACGCTGATCTACAACAAGGCGCGTCAGGCTGCGATCACCCAGGAAATCTCGGAGATCGTCGGCGGCGCGGCGGCGGTGTGAAGAATGTGAGCGGACGAGCCGTGATCGGCGAGCGGTAACGGCGTAGCGCAGTTGCTTTCCCGCTCACCGCTGACGAATCACCGCTCAGGCGACGAACAAATACAGCTAGGTGGAGTTACGAGTATGAACCAGGGCAAAGTCGTACAGATCATCGGCGCCGTCGTCGACGTCGAGTTCCCGCGCGAATCCGTGCCGAAGGTGTACGACGCGCTGAAGGTGCAAGGCACGCACGTCACGCTCGAGGTGCAGCAGCAGCTCGGTGACGGCGTGGTGCGCACCATCGCGCTCGGCTCCACCGATGGACTGAAGCGCAATCTCGTGGTGGAGAACACCGGCGCGGGCATCAAGGTGCCGGTGGGCAAGGCGACGCTCGGCCGCATCATGAACGTGCTGGGGGAGCCGATCGACGAGCGCGGCGAGGTGAACGCGCAGGATCATTGGGAAATCCACCGCGAAGCGCCGTCCTATGCGGATCAGGCCGCGGCCAACGAGCTGCTGGAAACCGGCATCAAGGTGATCGACCTGATGTGTCCGTTCGCCAAGGGCGGCAAGGTGGGCCTGTTCGGCGGCGCCGGCGTGGGCAAGACCGTGACCATGCTCGAGCTGATCAACAACATCGCCACGCAGCACTCGGGTCTGTCGGTGTTCGCCGGCGTGGGCGAGCGCACGCGCGAAGGCAACGACTTCTATCACGAGATGATCGAAGCAGGCGTCGTAAAGCTTGAGGATCCCACGCAATCCAAAGTGGCGATGGTCTACGGCCAGATGAACGAACCGCCGGGCAACCGCCTGCGCGTGGCGCTGACCGGCCTGACGATGGCCGAATACTTCCGCGACGAAAAGGACGCATCCGGCAAGGGACGCGACATCCTGTTCTTCGTTGACAACATCTACCGCTACACGCTGGCCGGTACCGAAGTGTCGGCGCTGCTGGGACGCATGCCCTCCGCGGTGGGTTACCAGCCCACGCTCGCAGACGAAATGGGCCGCCTGCAGGAGCGCATTACCTCGACCAAGACCGGATCGATCACCTCGATCCAGGCCGTGTACGTGCCGGCGGACGATTACACCGATCCCTCGCCGGCGACCACATTCGCGCACCTGGATTCGACCGTGGCGCTGTCGCGCGACATCGCATCCTTGGGTATCTATCCGGCGGTCGATCCGCTTGCGTCCACTTCGCGCCAGCTCGATCCGAACGTGATCGGCCAGGAACACTACGACGTCGCGCGCAAGGTGCAGGGCACGCTGCAGCGTTACAAGGAATTGAAGGACATCATCGCGATCCTCGGCATGGACGAGTTGTCGGAGACCGACAAGCAGGCGGTGTATCGCGCGCGCAAGTGCGAGCGCTTCTTCTCGCAACCGTTCCACGTGGCCGAAGTATTCACCGGCTCGCCCGGCAAGTACGTGCCGCTCAAGGAAACCATCCGCGCCTTCAAGATGATCGTTGAAGGCGAAGTCGATCACCTGCCGGAGCAGGCCTTTTACATGGTCGGCGGCATCGACGAGGCGATCAAGAAGAGCGAAGCGATGTCGGCGGCCGACCAGAAGAAGGCGGCCTGAGAATCGACATGGCCACCATCCGCTGTGACATCGTCAGCGCTGAAGCCGAGATCTTCCACGGCGAAGCGAGCATGGTCGTCGCCACCGGCGTCAGCGGCGAACTCGGCATCGCGCCGCGGCACGCGCCCCTGATCACGCTGCTGAAACCCGGAGCGGTGGAGGTGATCGATGAAAAAGGCGAGCGCCATCCCTACTACGTGTCGGGAGGCATCCTGGAAGTGCAGCCGACGGTGGTAACGGTGCTGGCCGACACGGCGTTGCGCGCGCGCGACATCGACGAAGCTTCCGCCAGGCGCGCGAAGGAAGAAGCCGAGCGCCTGCTCGCCAATCGCGGCGACGCCAAGACCGTGGCCGAGGCGCAGCAGCAACTCACGCAGGCGCTGGCGCAGTTGTCAGCACTGGAACGTTTGCGCAAGACGCTCAAGCACTGAGGTGCAAATCGCCTCGCATCGAGCGCCGGCTTCGCGCCGGCGTTTTCTTTCGCGAAAACGAGCCATTGCGTTGCCGCCGTTTTCGGCTAATGTGACCCGAATTTGCGGAGCGACGCCATGTCCGATCCACTGCATGTGATCATCCTCGCCGCCGGCGAGGGCAAGCGCATGAAGTCCTCGCTGCCGTAGGTGCTGCTGCCG
>DASXWZ010000033.1:0-1939 GCA_036503375.1 Rhodanobacteraceae bacterium
GCCATCCTCCGCGCGCATGAAAATCACCATTTTCGGTACCGGCTACGTCGGACTGGTCACCGGCACCTGCCTGGCGGAGATGGGCAACCATGTGCTGTGCATCGACGTCGATGCCGGCAAGGTGCAGCGGCTGGAGAACGGCGAGATCCCGATCTTCGAGCCCGGGCTCGAGCCGCTGGTGAAGCGCAATCATTCCGCAGGGCGCCTGCAGTTCTCCACGGACGCCGAAGCCGGCGTGGCGCATGGCGAGGTGCTGTTCATCGCGGTGGGCACGCCGCCGGACGAAGACGGCAGCGCCGATCTTTCCTATGTGCTGGCGGTGGCGCGCAGCATCGGCCAGCACCTGGATGCGTCCAAGGTGATCGTCAACAAATCTACCGTTCCGGTCGGCACGGCCGATCGCGTGCGCAGGGCGGTCGCCGAAACGCTGGCGGAACGCGGCGTGCAGATCCGCTTCGACGTGGTTTCGAATCCGGAATTCCTGAAGGAAGGCGACGCCGTCAACGATTGCATGCGTCCCGACCGGATCATCATCGGGGCTTCCAGCCGGCACGCGGCCGAACTGCTTTCCAAGTTGTACGCGCCGTTCAACCGCAATCACGCGCGCCTGGTGTTGATGGACGAGCGCTCGGCGGAGCTCACCAAGTACGCCGCCAACGCGATGCTGGCGACCAAGATCAGCTTCATGAACGAAGTCGCCAACATCGCCGAGCGAGTCGGCGCGGACGTGGAACTGGTGCGGCAGGGCATCGGCGCCGATCCGCGCATCGGCTACCACTTCATCTATCCCGGCGTCGGTTATGGCGGTTCGTGTTTTCCGAAAGACGTGCAGGCGCTGGAGCGCATTGCGCACGCGCACGATTACCCCGCGCGCCTGCTGGAAGCGGTCGAGCAGGTCAACCGCGCGCAGAAGCACAAGCTGTTCCAACTGATCGCGCGGCATTTCGGCCACGAGCTGCGTGGCAAGACGATCGCTTTATGGGGGCTGGCGTTCAAGCCGAACACCGACGACATGCGCGAGGCCCCCAGCCGCACGCTGATGGAGGCGCTCTGGCAGGTCGGCGCGTGCGTGCGTGCATTCGATCCGGAAGCACGCGTGGAAGCGCGGTGCCTCTATGGCGCACGCGATGACCTGGAGCTGTGCGACGAACCATACGCGGCCCTGCAAGGCGCCGACGCGCTGGCGGTGGTCACCGAGTGGAAGGCATTTCGCAGCCCGGAGTTCGATGCCATCCGCGCAGCTCTGAAAGCGCCGGTTCTGTTCGACGGCCGCAATCTTTACGATCCGGAAGTGGTGGAGGGAGCGGGTATCGCCTATTACGGCATCGGCCGCGGACGCAGCGTCAGCAGGCCTTCGACATGAGCAATCAGGGCGACAAGCGATTGACCGAAGTGGAGACGCGGCTGGCGTTCATCGATGACGCGCTGGCGGGACTCACCGCCGCCGAGACGGACACCTCGCGGCGCTTGCTGGCGATCGAACGCGTGCTGTCGGAATTGCGTGTCGAACTCGCCGCCATCCGCACAGGGCTGGCGGAAGATGTACGCGACGAGCCACCGCCACCGCATTATTGATCGGCCGGTCATGAGCGATTCGCTTCGGGATCAACTGCTGAAAGCCGGCTTTGCGCCATCGCGCAAGGAACCTTCGAGCGCGGAAAAGCGCCAGAGGCGCGACAGGCATGCCGCCGGACCGCACGGGGAGAAGGCAAAGCAACCACCGCGAACCGGGGACGTCGACCTGGCGCGCGCCTACGCGATCCGGGCACAGGCCGAAAAGGCCGAACGCGAGACCGCGCAACGCGAAGCGCAGAAACTGGCGCAGGAGCGCCGCGAGCGCAAGCGGCGCCTGCATGAGTTGCTGCAGGGGCGATCGTTGAATCTTGCGGAAGCCGATCACGTGCGGCATTTCGAGCACGCCGGCAAGATCCGGCGCATC
>DASXWZ010000034.1:0-8829 GCA_036503375.1 Rhodanobacteraceae bacterium
GGCATGGTGGTGGACGATTCGATCGTGGTGCTGGAGAACGTCGCGCGCAAACGCGAAGCCGGAATGGGCAGCGTGCAGGCCGCGGTGGCCGGCGCTTCCGAAGTGGGCATGGCGGTGACGGCGTCCACATTGACCACGGTCGCGGTGTTCCTGCCGCTGGTGTTCGTCTCCGGGATAGCGGGACAACTGTTCCGCGACCAGGCGCTGACCGTCACCTTCGCGATGCTGATCTCGCTGGTCGTGGCGATGACGCTGATCCCGATGTTGGCCTCGCTGCAAGGCCGCGCGCCGCTGGCGTACCGCGAGGAACTCGAGGAAAACAAACGGCGCTCGCGCATTGGCGTGCTGCCGCGCGCGGTGGCGTGGAGCGGCTTCGGTCTGTTCCGCCTGATCGGCGCAGGTGTAGGCCGCGTGCTGCGCTTCATCGGTCAGGGCGTGATGATTCCCTATGAGCGCGCCGCGGCTTTCTATCATCGCGCGCTGCCGAACGCCTTGCGCCATCCGTGGCGCGTGCTGGGTTTGGCCGCGATGGCGTTCGTGGTCGCGTTCGCTTTGGTGCCGACGCTGGGGCTGGATCTGATCCCGCAGCTTGCGCAGCACCGTTTCGATGTCGTGGCGACGCTGCCGCCCGGCACGCCGCTCGAGCGCACCGATGCGCTGGTACGCGAAATCGCCCAGGCCCACGCGCACGATCCGGGTGTGGCTTCGATCTATGGGGTTGCCGGCGTGGGCACTCGGCTGGATGCCAATCCCACCGAGTCGGGCGAGAACATCGCGCGTTTGAACGTCACCCTGAAACCCGACTCGGGCGCCGACGGCGAACGCGCCGAAACGCAACGTCTGCGTTCGGCGCTCGCGCAATATCCCGGCGTCACCGCCAAGTTTTCGCGGCCGGAACTGTTCTCGTCCAGCGCGCCGCTGGAAGTGGAGCTGCGCGGCTACGATCTGGATGCGCTGACGCAGGCGGGTCGCAAGCTCGCTTCGTTGATGCAGTCCTCGGGCGGTTTCACCGATGTGAAATCCACGGTTGCCGGTGGTTATCCGGAAATCGCCATCCGCTTCGATGCCGCGCGCGCGGCCGCGCTTGGCCTGACGACGCGCGACATCGCCGATCGCGTGGTGCGCAAGGTCAAAGGCGAAGTCGCCACCCGCTACGACTTCCGTGACCGCAAGATCGACGTGCTGGTGCGCGCGCGCGAAAGCGACCGCGACAGCGTGGATGCCGTGCGCAACCTGATCGTGGGTTACATTCCGGCCAGCGCCACCGCCAACGCCGGCGGCGGCGCAACGCAAGCCGACGATGCCGGCGATGGTTCGAACAGCGGCTTGTCCGACACCGGCAATACCGCAAACACGGCAAATGCCGCAAACAACACGCTCGCCGATACACCTGCGCCGGGCCTGGAGACGCCGGTACGGCTGTCTTCGGTCGCCGACGTGATCGCCACGGAAGGCCCGGCGGAAATCCACCGCATCAGTCAGGAGCGGGTCGCGATCGTTTCCGCAGCGCCCGCGCGCGGCGACCTCGGCAGCGCGATAAAAGAAGTGCGCAACCTCGTCGACGCCAACCCGCTGGCTGCGGGCGTGACGGTGCACATCGGCGGGCAGGGTGAAGATCTGTCCGAATCCGTGCGCTCGATGCTGTTCGCGCTCGGGCTCGCCATCTTCATGGTGTACCTGGTGATGGCCTCGCAATTCGAATCGCTGTTGCACCCGTTCGTGATCATGTTCTCCGTGCCGCTGGAGATGGTCGGCGCGGTGCAGGCGCTGAAACTCACCGGTTCGACGTTGTCGGTCGTCGTGTTCATCGGTCTAATCATGCTCGTCGGCATCGTCGTGAAGAACGCGATCATCCTGATCGATCGCGTCAACCAGTTGCGCGAGGAAGGCTTGTCCAAGCGTGAGGCGATCTGCGCGGCGGCCGAGTCGCGCCTGCGTCCGATCTCGATGACCACGCTGGCGACGCTCTTCGGATTCCTGCCGTTGGCGATCGGTCTTGGCGCGGGTTCCGAAGTGCGCGCGCCGATGGCGATCACCGTGATGGGTGGTCTGGCGGTTTCGACGTTGCTGACCTTGGTGGTGATCCCGGTCGTCTACGATCTGCTGGATCGCCGCGATGATGCCTGGTACGTCGCGCGCGGCGAGCGCCGGCGCGCGAAGGTCGCCGGACGCATCGAAGCGGACGGACAGCCCGCATGAGCGACGCGCCAGTCAGCCGCAGCGGCGGCATCGCCGAGCTGAGCCTCAAGCGACCGGTCACCACCGTGATGTTCTTCGTGTCGCTGTTCGTGATCGGGGCGCTGGCCGCGTTCCGCCTGCCGCTGGAATTGTTCCCCACGCTGGACGTACCGTTCCTGCTGGTGGACATCCCCTACACCGGTTCCACGCCCGCGGAAGTCGAACGCACCATCACGCGTCCGGTCGAGGACGCGCTGGCCGCCTTGTCGGGCATCGAGAAGATGCAATCGAATTCGCGCGCCGACGGATCGCAGATCTTCATGGAGTTCAAGTGGGGCGAGAACGTGGCGGTGAAGGCGGTGCAGGCGCGCGAGAAGATCGATGCGGTTCGCGCGGACCTCCCGTCCGACCTGCAACGCTACACGGTGCAGAAGTTTTCGACGTCCGATCAACCGATCCTGTCGTTGCGCATCGCCTCCAGCCGCAACCTCGCCGATTCCTACGCGCTGCTGGACCGCGAGCTGAAACGGCCCATCGAACGCATCCCCGGCGTGGCGCGCGTGGACATCAATGGAGTGTCCGCGCCGGAGGTGCAGATCGAGCTCTCCGCCGAACGCTTGGGCGCGCACGGCGTCGGGCTCAACCAGTTGTACCAGCGATTGAAGCAGGCGAATTTTTCGTTGTCGGCCGGTGAAGTGACCGATGGCGGTTTGCGCTGGCGTGTGCAGCCGCAGGGGCAATGGCGCGAGCTGGATGACATCCGGGCACTGCCGGTCAACTCGCGGGGCCTGAAGCTGGGCGACATCGCCGACGTCACCCTGCGTCCGCAGAAACTGGATTTCGCGCGCGAGTTGAACGGCAAGCCCGCGATCGGCGTGGACATCTACAAGGAGCGCAACGCCAATCTGGTGCAAGTCGGTTCGGCGGTGACGAAATACGTCGACGGCGTGCGCGACGACCCCGAGATGGAAGGCATCAACGTGTACGCGCTGCAGGACTCGGCCAAGGGCGTGACTTCGTCGCTGCGCGAACTGGGCGAGGCGGGGCTGATCGGCGTGGTGCTGTCTGTGCTGGTGCTGTATTTCTTCCTGCGCGACTGGCCGTCCACCCTGATGGTGTCGTTGGCGATCCCGGTGTGTTTCGTGATCACGCTGGGCTGCATGTATTTCTTCGGCATCAGCCTCAACATCCTTTCGATGATGGGCCTGTTGCTGGCGGTGGGCATGCTGGTGGACAACGCGGTGGTAGTGGTGGAGAGCATCTACCAGTACCGCGAGAAGCAGCCGGACAAGCCGTGGTATTGCGCGGTTGCCGGCACGCAGGCGGTTGGCATCGCGATTGCCGCCGGCACGCTGACCTCGGTGATCGTGTTCCTGCCCAACGTTTTCGGCGAGAAAAACCAGATCAGCATCTTCCTGGTGCAGGTGGCGGTCACCATGGCGATCGCGCATATCGCCTCGTGGCTGGTGGCGGTCAGCGTGGTGCCGATGTTGTCCTCCAAACTGCCGCCGCCGAAGTTCCTCAACCGGCGCACGCTGGTCTCGCGTCTGCGCGACCGCTACGCGCGCGTGGTGGCGTGGACGCTCGCCCACCGGCGCTGGAGCATGGCCTTCGTGTTCGCGCTGATGGTAGCGAGCTACTGGCCGATGACGCACATGAAAGTAGACATGTTCGCGCAATCTGAATCGCGGCATTTGTCATTGAACTGGGTGCTCAACGGGCAGTACCGGCTGGCGCAGCAGGCACCGGCGGTGCACAAGATCGACACCTGGTTGCTGGATCATCGCAAACAACTCGAGATCAAATCGGTTTACACCTATTACGCCGAAACAACCAACAACGGCGGAAACCACACCGAAATCGTGTTGACCGAAGGCCGCGACGCCCATCGCGATTCCAAACAGATCATGGAAGACATCCGCAAGGGTTTGCCGAAGATCGCCATCGGCACGGTGAGCTTCGACCAGCAGAACAACGGCAATGCGCCGGTGGAGGTTTCCCTGCGTGGCGATTCCACCGCGCAATTGCAACAGCTTTCCGAGACGCTGATCCCGGTGCTGTCGCGCCTGCCGTCATTGCGCGACGTGCACACGCCCGACCGCGGCGGCGACCGCGAAGTGGCGGTGCACGTGGATCGCACGCGCGCCAAGCTGTACGGTTTCGATGCGCAGGAGGTCGGCAACTACCTGGGCGTGGCATTGCGCGGCATGCCGTTGTCCGAGTTCCACCACGGCGATCGCGACGTGCCCGTGTGGCTGCGATTCCGCAACGCCGACGCGCAGAGCATCGATGACCTTTCCGATTATTCGCTGCGCCGCGATGATGGCGTGCAGATTCCGTTGATGTCGATGGTGAAGGTGGAAACGCACCCGATCGCCAACGGCATCGACCGCACCAACCGCCAGACGACCGTATCGATCCAGGCCAATCTGGCGGACGGCAAGACCACCGAGAACGCGCGCAAGGACATCACAGATGCGATGAAGGCGATCACGTTGCCGCCCGGCTACTCCTGGGCTTTCGGCGACAACTTCGACGATGCGCAGCAGGCCGGCACTCAGATGCTGTTCAACACGCTGATCGCGCTGGTGCTGGTGTACGTGGTGATGTGCTGCATGTTCGAATCGCTGATCTTCCCGGCCGCGATCCTCACGACGTTCGTTTTCTCCGTGCTGGGCGTGTTCTGGCTGTTCTGGGCCAGCGGCACCACGTTCTCGATCATGGCCGCGATCGGCATATTGATCCTGATGGGCGTGGTGGTGAGCAATGGCATCGTGATGATCGTGCACATCAACACGCTGCGGCACGAAGGCCTTGCGCGTACGCAGGCGCTGATCGCAGGCAGTGCGGAGCGCCTGCGCCCGATCCTGATGACGATGGGCACCGCGATCCTGGGCATGCTGCCGCTGTGCCTCAGTGACGCGCAGCTCGCCGGCGACGGCCCGCCGTATTCGCCGATGGCACGCGCGATCGCGGGCGGCTTGCTTTTCTCCACCATCGTCACCCTGCTGGCGCTGCCGGTGATCTATTCACTGCTCGACGACGCGCGCATGGCGATGCGGCGCGTGATGCGCGATGCGAGGGAGGGCAGGGTGCGCAGGCCGCGCGCGACGATCGGGCCCGTGCCGGCGTTGGGCGCCGCGATGCTTTCGGAGGTTTCCGACTGAACGCGGTTTCTCCCCCGGGCGCATGGATTGTCCGATCTCCGACCGGCATTCACGGCAGCATTGGCAATGCGGCATCGTACGGATGCCCCGGGCGTTCGCACGTGCTGTAATCTCCGGATCGGAATCGACGCATATTGCGAGGGGAACCGTGATGGCAAGTCATGCTTCGTTCTATCGCCGCGGTGCGTTGACCTCTGTCGCGTGCTGCATGTCGGCTCTTTTCGCCTTCTCGCCGCCGCGGGTCGTGGCCGCCGGCATCGACGTGCCGGTATCGCAACCGATCCTTACCGACAACGAATTGCTCTGGCAGGTCGCGCCGGACGAGTGTTTCAACGGCATCGGCGTGGACTATCCGCCCATCAATCCGGATGGCACCTGTTCGCTGGGCCAGCCGAAAGCCAATCAGTCATACATCTGGAGCCTGACCGAAGCGAACGGCAAGTTGTGGTTTGGCACGATGGCGAATACCGCCTGCGTTCTCAATGGCACCCGCGATGTCACGCCGATACTCTCCGACACGTACGTGTGCGAGTACGGGATGAGCCAGTACGCGCGGACCTATCCGTCACTGACCGACATCCAGGGCGACTGGCGTCCGCCGCGGATATATTCCTGGGATCTCGCCACGGGCACCTTGACCGAGCGCGAGGTGGACAGTTCGTTGTTGCAGACCACGCTCGGTTTGCGCAGCGCGGGTTCGATCGGCAACTTCATCTTTCTTGCCGGCGCCAGCCGACTGGGCAACGGCGTGAATTTCTTTGCGTACCGCGCGGACACAGGCGAATATCAAGGCGCCTGCGCGCGCAACGACTACAACTACGTCCGCGGCTCGGCGCTGGTCGATGGCGTGCTGTACCTCGGCGTCGGATCGCTGACGCACGGCGCGGTGTTGCGCTGGAACGGCTCGACCAACTCCCTCCATGCGGGGCAGGATTACTGCAGCCAGTTCATCGAAGTCGGACGGATCACGGCCAACGTCGCCAACATCACGCGATACGTCGGCGCGGATGGCCAGGATCGGCTCGCCATCACCACGGTTCCGATCCGCGCGTCCGGCGGTGGCGATGTGGCAGCGGGCGCGCCGCCAGGCACCGGCACCGGCGTCTGGATCAGCCCGCCAATTCCGGAAGGCGGCCTCACGCCCGACCAAGCCGACGGCTGGAGGCAGGTGTGGAGCCCGTTGCAATACGACCCTGATCCGATCGTTTCGCGCTACGGCTATTCCGGTGGCGCGATCGAGCAATACGACGGCTGGGTGTACTGGGGCACCATCCACAACCAGAACAGCGAAGCCCAGGTGATCGAGGAAGAATGCAAGAAATCCTTCTGCTTCGGCGTGCCGAGCGATCCCAAGGAGCAGCGTGCGCTGAACCAGGGCGTCTATCGCAGCACGTCGTTCTGGCGCGGTCGCAATCTCGAGGATCCGCGCACGCGCGAAATCCAGTTGCTGTACGGGGAATCGCAACTGCCGGTGTGCTGCATCGCGCCGAAGACCTTCGGCATGCAGCCGACCGGCTGGACACCGCTGTATGGCCCGTCCGGATTCGGCAACCCCGGCAACGAATACACATGGACGATGACGGTGTTCGACGGCCATCTGTTCATCGGCACCTACGACGCATCGATCCTGCAGGGTCAATCGGCGGCGCCGGAAGACGGAGCGGATCTGTGGCGCATCGATTCCTCGGATTCGCCCGCGGTCAACGAGGACTACGCCGGGCTCGGCGACATCCGCAACTATGGCATCCGCGCGCTGCACGCGCTGGATGACGGCAGTGGCGTGATCGCCGGCATGGCCAATCCCGCCAATCTCGCGCCGGGCGGCGGCTGGGAGCTGCGGCTGCTGAAGGAAGGATCGCCGCAGTCACGATCGAGTGTCGGTGTCGCGGGTGGAGACCGCGCTCATCAATAACGCGTGGTGCGTACGTGCGAGGCGCACGCGCGATCAAAGCAGCCTGCTGAAAATCCTGATCCCCGCCAGATATTCCCCGGCGATCGTCCCGAGATTGGTCAGCATGAACACCAGCAGCGTGCGGGCGACACGATTGCGCCACCAGCCGCTGAAGTGCAAAAGGTCGTCGCGCAGTTTCTGGAAGTCCGCCACGCGCGGTTTGCGCAGCCAGGCTTCGGTCATGCCGGAGAACACGCCGGATGAAAGTCCCGGTGGCCGCACCGGTTTCAGCGGACCCATGACGGCCGCGACGAGGATCGAAAGCGGGTGCCCGCCCGCGATTGAGGCGCCGAGCGCACTCAAGATCCCGGTGTAGATCGCCCAGTCGCGCAGCGCGGCCCAGCCCATCGCCGGGCTGCGGTAGAAGATCACGCCGATCGCGACGAAGATCGCCGCCATCACGGCGAGCGCGAACCACTTGGGCCAGCGCGGCGACGGCAGTTTGGCGTTCAGCGGTTCCAGCAGGATTTGCGGTGGCGTCTCCTGTTCCAGGATCTGTCGTTGCAGCCCGGCGAGATGCCCCGCGCCGATCACCACCAGCACGCGTTTGACGTCCGGCGCTCGCGTCGATTCCTGCCGCAGGCGCGCCGCCATGAACGCATCGCGCTCGCCGATGAGCGCGTTGTAGAGCGGCGTGGATTTGCGCGCGAATTCGCCGAACGCGCTTTCGAGGATATCGCCCTGTTTCAACTTCTCGATTTCTTCCTCGCCGATTTCCTCGCGCGCGAACAGGCTGCCGCCCAGGCCCGCGAGGATCGCCATGCGATCACGGAAACGCACGCCGCGGTACGCGTGATTGAGCGTGATGCCGATCTCGCGATCCACCAGCCACAGCGGCAGGTTGCGCTCGCCCGCACCGTCCATCGCCGCGCGCATTTCCGCGCCCGGCTCGATGCCGTACTGCTCGGCGATGCGCCGCTGGAACGAGGACAACGCCAGTGAAGCGAATACCATGCCGGCCTTGCCGGTGCGGATCACCTGGAACAGGTCCATCTTGGCCAGCGCGTCGGGGTCGCGCATGCCCTGCGCGCGCGATTCGCACAGCTCCACCGCGATCGCGTCGAATTGTTCGCGCTCGACCAGCGTGCGCACGGCTGCGACCGAGGCGCGCGACACGTGCGCGGTGCCGAGCAACACGTATTCGACGCCGTTGCGCGTGACGCGCGCCAGCGGCTGCTCGTGCAGCGGATCGTCGGGTGAACCGGGTTGCGCGTTCAACGAATCAGTCTCTGAAGCGCTTCAAAAGGTCGCCATAGGCATCGATGCGCCGGTCGCGCAGGAACGGCCAGATGCGTCGCACGGCCTCGCTGCGGCCAAGGTCGACGTCGACGACCAGCAACTCGCGCCGGTTGTCGGCCGCCTGCACCAGCACTTCACCTTGCGGGCCGGCAACGAAGCTCGAGCCCCAGAACTGCAGGCCGCGGCCACCGTCCGGCCCGGCCTCGAATCCGTAACGGTTGCACGCAAGCAGCGGCAACCCGTTCGCGACCGCGTGGCCGCGCTGCACGGTGATCCAGGCATCGCGCTGGCGCG
>DASXWZ010000035.1:0-10242 GCA_036503375.1 Rhodanobacteraceae bacterium
CGGTGTATCCAGTCCGCCCACGATGTGCAGCAGGGTGCTCTTGCCGGAACCGGACGCGCCGACGATCGCCAGTGTCTCTCCGCGATTCAATTCGAAGCTGGCATCCAGCAGCACCTCGGTGCGCAGCTTGCCTTCCTGGTAGGTCTTGGCGATGCGATTGGCCCGCAGCACAGTCGTGCTTTGCGAGTCCCGACTCCCGAGTCCCGAGTCCCGATTACTCATAACGCAACGCCTGCGCCGGCTGCGTGCGCGACGCGCGCCACGCGGGATACAAGGTCGCGAGCAATGCGAACAGGAAGGTCACCAGCGCCACCCAGCCGACGTCGCTCGCCAGCAACCGGCTCGGCACGTCGCTGATGTAGTACACGTCCGGCGACAGGAACTGCACGTGGAAGACATTCTGGATCCAGTCCGCGATGGCCGGCAGCTTCCATGACAGCAGCGAACCCAGGCCGACACCCAGCGCGATGCCGACGATGCCCACGATCATGCCCTGCACCATGAAGGTGGCCATCACGCTACGCGGCGTGGCGCCGAGCGTGCGCAGGATCGCTATGTCCGCCTGTTTGTCGATCACCAGCATCATAAGCATCGACACCAGGTTGATGACCGCGACGAGAATGATCAGCGAGAGAATGATGAACATCACCAACTTCTCCATCGCCACGGCCTTGAAGAAGTTGGCGTGGCCTTCCATCCAGGTAGACACGCGGTACGCCTGGCCCAGTTCGTCGGCCAGATTGCGCGCCACGTCGTAGGCGCGAAACATGTCGTCCAGCCGCAACCGCACGCCGCTGGGACCGTCCATGTTGTAGAGACGTTCGGCATCCTGCATGTTGATCACGGCGAGACCGGAGTCGTATTCCTGCATCCCGGCTTCGAAGATCCCGAGCACCGTGAAGCGACGGATGCGCGGCACCACGCCCACAGGCGTGACGTTGAATTCCGGTGCGTACACGACCACCTTGTCGCCCACGCCGACGCCGAGATTTAGCGCCAGATCCTTGCCGAGCACGATGCCCCAGGAACCCGGCGTCAACGCGGACAAATTCCCGGCGATCATCTTCTGGCCGATATCGGAAACCTTCGGTTCCTGATCCGGCAGGACGCCGCGGATGATCGCACCCTGACTCGCCGCCTCGCCGCGCAGGAAAGCCTCGCGTTCGACATACGGCGCCGCACCCTCGACGTGCGGATTGCGCGAGGCGATCCCGACCGCGCGAGGCCAGTCCGTCAGGCTGCCGCTCACGCCGGAAACCGTGGCGTGCGCGACCATGCCGAGGATGCGCGTGCGCAACTCCGAATCGAAGCCGTTCATCACCGACATTACCGTGATCAGCGCGGTCACGCTGATCGTGATGCAGACGATGGAAACGACCGAGATGAAGGAGATGAAATGATTGCGCCGCTTGGCGCGCGTATAGCGCAGGCCGATGAAGAGTTCGAGGGGTCGGAACATTCGAGCGGGAATCGGAAATTGGAAATCGGGAAAGCGCAACAATCCTCGTCATTCCGTGGCCATTCGCGGCATCCGCGAATGGAACCCGGAATCCAGGCTTACCTTTTTGGAAACCAAAAGCCGGATTGACTGAGCTAAAGCAACGTTGCGCAGCCTGACGCAAACCGCACGACGCGGCAAGCGCTTGAGACCCTCAAACGCTGTCGGCGTTCACCGACGGACGTGCGCCATCCAGCGCCAGGCGCATGCACAGACGCCTGCGGGTATCGCCATCCAGGTTGTCCGGCAGCAGCCACAGGCTCGCCGACCCGCGCGGCCAGCGCAGCCGCAACGCGATCAGCGGACCGAACACGCGTGCGTCCTGCAATGCGCCCTGCACCTCCGTCCCGGCTCCATTGCGGTCGATCAGCTCGATCGAAACGCTGCCGTCGGAGCGCCAGTTCAGCGCGCTGACACGCGGATGCAGGTAACGCCAAAGCGACCACGTGCCGTAAGCCAGAGCCGAAGCTTCGAGCGCGACCCTCGACCAAACCGGAATCCCGCCGACGGCAACCGCAACCACCGCCAGCACGATCAGGGAAGCCGACAACAGAGCAAGTGTCCGCGACGGCCGGTATTCAAATCCGATTGCGGGTGCGGATCGCATCCACGATCTCCTGCCAGTCGGCGCGCGGCGGCTGCGCGTTGCCCATCAGCCAGTCCCAGATCTGCGGATCGGGCTGATCCAGCAATTCGTCGAACGCGGAAAGTGTCGACTGATCTGCATGCGCACCGTTCGCCTCCAGCCATCCGCCGACCAGCGCATCCAGTTCGCGCGTGCCGCGACGGCAGCGCCAGCGCAGGCGCTTGAGTGCTGCCTCATTCAAAACCGGCGCGAGTTCCGCTCGCGCTCCGCATGCTCCCGTTTGAACCCTTCGTGGATCTGCGGCAGGGTTTTGCTCAAAGAGCCCGGACGGGATACGAACCACCTCGGTGCGCGACCGCACAGAAGAACCATCAGGCACATCGGCGTCAACAGCACGGCGCCCGCAATCATCATCCACGCGATCCAGCGCACGATCGCCAGATCATCGTGCAGATCCGACCATACGTGGGCGAAGTCGAGCCAGCACGCGACAAGCAGCAACAGCGCCCACAGACGCTGCCGCCCTGTCGTCCGCGGCAAGGAAAAATACCAGTCGATCATCACACCGCCCGCTTCACCATCAATTGCTTGATCTCGCCGATCGCCTGCGCCGGGTTCAAGCCCTTGGGGCAGGTGTTGGTGCAATTCATGATCGTATGGCAGCGATACAGCCGGAACGGATCTTCGAGGTCATCCAGGCGCGAGCCGGTGTCCTCATCGCGCGAGTCGATGATCCAGCGGTACGCCTGCAGCAACACCGCCGGACCGAGGTAGCGATCCGGATTCCACCAGTAGCTCGGGCACGAGGTCGAGCAGCACGCACACAGGATGCACTCGTACAGGCCATCCAGTTTCTTGCGCTCTTCCGGCGATTGCAGCCGCTCGCGATCCGGCGGCGCGCTCTGCGTGCGCAGCCAGGGCTTGATCGATGCGTACTGCGCGTAGAAATTCGTGAGGTCGGGTACCAGGTCTTTCACCACCGGCATGTGCGGCAGCGGATAGATCTTGATGTCGCCTTCGGGCAGGTCGTGCAGCGCCTTGGTACATGCCAGCGTATTGCCACCGTTGATGTTCATCGCGCAGGACCCGCAGATACCCTCGCGGCAGGAGCGGCGCAGCGTCAGCGTCGGATCGGTCTCGTTCTTGATCTTCAACAGCACGTCCAGAACCATCGGCGTGTTGCCGACGTCCACCTCGTAGGAATCCATGCGGGGGTTTTCGCCGGTGTCCGGATCCCAGCGATAGACGTGGAAAGTGCGCACCTTCTTCGCGCCGGGTTTGGCGGCGTAGTGGCGGCCCTTTTTTACTTTCGAGTTTTTGGGAAGAACGAAATCGGCCATTTCAATACACCCGCTTCTTCGGCGGAATCGTCTGCACGTCGTTGGTCAGAGTATTCAGGTGCACGGGGCGGTAATCGAACCGCACTGCGCCGTTGTCGTCCACCCAGCTCAGCGTGTGCTTCATCCAGTTGACGTCGTCGCGCTCGGGGAAGTCCTCGCGCGCGTGGGCGCCACGCGATTCGGTGCGCTGCTGCGCCGAATACATCGTCGCCACCGCCTGCCCGAGCAGATTGGAAAGTTCGAAAGTTTCCACCAGATCGGAATTCCAGATCAGCGAGCGGTCGGTGACGCGCACGTCCTCGAAGCTTGCGTGGACTTCCGAAATCTTTTTGCACCCTTCCGCCAGGGTCTCAGCCGTGCGGAACACCGCAGCATCGGTCTGCATGGTGCGCTGCATGTTCAAACGGATCTGCGCGGTCGGCGTGCCGCCGTTGGCGTTGCGCAGTTTCTCCAGCCGCTGCATCGGCCGATCGAGAATGTCGCCCGCAACATCCTTGTGCGGCATTGCGGGCTTGATCAGTTCCGCGCAGCGGTTGGCCACCGCGCGGCCGAACACGACGAGATCCAGCAGCGAATTGGAACCCAACCGGTTGGCGCCATGCACCGACACACACGCGGCTTCGCCGATCGCGAACAGGCCCGGCACAACAACTTCCGGATCGTCGCCGCGCTTTACCACCACTTCGCCGTGGTAGTTGGTCGGCACACCACCCATGTTGTAGTGCACGGTCGGCTGCACCGGAATCGGCTGCTTGGTGACATCGACACCGGCGAAGATGCGCGCGCTCTCGGCGATGCCCGGCAGGCGCTCGTGGATCACTTCGTGGCCCAGGTGTTGCAGGTTGAGGAAGATGTGATCGGCGTGTTCGCCCACGCCGCGACCCTCGCGCACTTCCAGCGTCATCGCGCGACTGACCACGTCGCGGGAAGCGAGATCCTTGGCGTTCGGCGCGTAGCGCTCCATGAAGCGCTCGCCTTTGGAATTGGTGAGATAACCGCCTTCGCCGCGCACGCCCTCGGTGATCAAACATCCTGCACCGTAGATTCCGGTCGGATGGAATTGCACGAACTCCATGTCCTGCAACGGCAGGCCGGCGCGCAGCACCATGCCGCCGCCGTCACCTGTGCAGGTATGCGCGCCGGTGCAGGTGAAATACGCGCGGCCGTAACCGCCGGTGGCCAGCACGACCGCATGGCCACAGAAGAAATGCAACGTACCTTCGTTCAGGTCGATGGCGAACACGCCACGGATGTTGCCGTCCGCATCGCTCACGAGATCGGTGGCGAAGTACTCGATGAAGAAACGCGCGTCGTGGCGCAGCGACTGCTGATACAGCGTGTGCAGGATCGCGTGCCCCGTGCGGTCGGCCGCGGCGCAGGTGCGCTGTGCGGTGCCTTCGCCGTAGTTCGTGGTCATGCCGCCGAACGGGCGCTGGTAGATCTTGCCCTCTTCGGTGCGCGAGAACGGCACTCCGTAGTGTTCCAGCTCGATGATCGCCGGGATCGCCTCGCGACACATGTATTCGATCGCGTCCTGATCGCCCAGCCAGTCCGAACCCTTGACGGTGTCATACATGTGCCAGCGCCAGTCGTCCGGACCCATGTTGCCGAGCGCGCCGGCGACGCCGCCCTGCGCCGCGACCGTGTGCGAGCGCGTGGGGAACACCTTGGTGACGCACGCCGTCGTCAGGCCTTTCGCAGCAAGCCCGAGCGTCGCGCGCAGCCCCGCGCCGCCGGCGCCGACCACGATCACGTCGTACTGGTGCGTTTGTATTTTTGTCGTCGTCGCCATGATTCGCTCAGTACACCGCGAGCCAGATGTCCAATGCCGCCAGCGCGCAGACCAGCGCGCCTGTCGCCGCCAGGAACTTGATCGCGACCAGCAGCGTCAGTTCGATCCAGCGCGTGTGCACGTAATCCTCGATGATCACCTGCAGGCCGAGCTGGCCGTGCCAGAAGCCGAGCGCGGTGCACAGGATCAGCAGCAGCGTGTTCCAGGGCGTGGCCACGACGATGTGCGCCGACGCGAAATCCAGGTGCGGCAATCGCAACACCAGCCACACGAACCACAGGCAGAGCGGAATCAGCGCAACCGCCGTCAGCCGTTCCCACCACCAATGGCCCGCGCCGCTCTTCGCCGAGCCCAATGCGCGCACGCGCTTCAGCGGCGTGCGCATGTCGGCGGGTGTTACGTCACGATGCACGCTCACGCCATTCCCCCAACCATCGTCGCCCACAGCCACACGATCACCGTTAGCGCGATGCTGGCGATCACCACCACCCAGGCGCTGGTGAAGTATTCGGACTTGTCGAATCCCGCGCCGGCATCCCAGAGCAGATGGCGGATGCCGTTGCACAGGTGCAGGAACAGCGAAAAGGTCCAGCACACCAACAGGATCAGTCCGATCCAGCTTCCACAGAACCCGGCGAACGTGGTCCAGGCGGGTTCGCCCGCCGCCAAGGCAACCAGACCCCACGCCACCAGCACCACGCCTGCGCACAGGAACGCGCCCGTCACGCGGTGCAGGATCGACAGCACCATCGTGATGCGCCATTCGTAAACGGACAGGTGAGGCGACAGCGGTCGTGCGTGGGGCATGGACGCTTCCTCATCAAGACGGAAAATCCGCCAAAGCGTAGTACAGCATCGTGCTGCGGCACAACAATGCTAGTCTGGCGCGATGGCTTCCGACCCGAACGCACGCGCCGGATTGGGCAATGCGCAGTATCTCGAAATCAGCGGCGAAGATGCGCACGCGTTCGTACAGGCGCAGTTCTCCGGTGACGTGCGCGCATTGCGACCGATGCATTGGCAGTGGAATGCATGGCTCGATCACAAGGGCGTGGTGCGCGCACTGATGCATCTGGCCCGGCTCGACAACGAGGATTCCGGCGACGGTCACCTGCTTGCGCTGCTGCGTGGCAGCGACGCCAGCGAATCATGTGCGGATCTCCGCAAGTACGTGCTGCGCACGAAGGTCCGGATCGAGCCCTCGACTGAGCGCTTTCTTTCGATCGGTGCACCGCTGCCGCTGCACGAAATCCGTGTGGAAGCCGACGCGATCGGCTTCGGTTGCGGCGACCGGAGTGTATGGTTGGAGTCGGTGCGCCACGAGGTCGACGCGGAGCAGGAGCGCGAATTCCGGCTTGCCGAGATCCGCGACGGCTGGCCCAGCCTGCCCGTCGGCAGCAAAGCGGAATTTCTTCCTCCCGCGCTGGGCCTTGAACATCTCGACGCAGTGTCGTTCGACAAGGGTTGCTATCCGGGTCAGGAGATCGCCGCGCGCCTGCACTACCGCGGCGGACACAAGCGTCGACTCGTGCACGTCTCCGGCTCCCTGGCGATTCACCCCGGCGATTCGTTGCCGACAGGCACGCGCGACATCGTGCTGGAATCATCAGGCACGGCCGAAGATTGGCACGCACTCGCCGTGATGGATGAACCAGCCATCGACAAATCAATGACCTTGCAGGACAAGTTGCGGGTGATTCATCGGTTCGACGCGTAACGCCACATGACCTTCGTGACCATGCGCTGAACAAGAACCCGAACCGGGTTGCGCATCACAGCAGCCTCCCCTAGCCTTCGCGCGGCTTTCAGGCCGGACACGCGATTGTTTCTGTCCGGCCGCCCGCGATCCGGTGCACTGCATCCGCGCAGCGGTCACGGACCGCACGAATACGTTGGCGTAGTGACTGCTGTGGTTTCGCCCGGCCCGTTGCCGGTCTCCCGTCCCGGCAACCCGCCAGCATCCCGAAAACTCGTGTTCGCGACGCTGCGGTATGCGGCCGTACTGCCCTGCTTGTAAGCAGTTGCATGCGTGCGAATCCGATCAGGAATGTCCGCGCCGAACGCGCGGCGCAGGAGCAAGCGATGACGCTCGGATGGTTGCTCGGATTGACCGCTCTGCTGCCGCAACCCGTGGCCGATCAGACCTGCCTCGCTGCCACGGTCTACCTCGAGGCCCGCAGCGAACCCGCGCGTGGCCAACTCGCGGTGGCGGAAGTGGCGTTGCGCCGGCGCGATCTCCGGCACTACGGCAATACCGTGTGCGACGTCGTCACAGCCCCGCACCAGTTCGCACTCACCACGACGTCCAGATCTTTCCGGATCGAAAACCAGGCCGCATGGAACGACGCCTGGCGCATCGCCGGCGAGGCCTTGAAGGTGTGGTCTTTGCCGCGGGAGCAACGTACGGTCGTGGTGCCGCATGCCGATCATTTCATGCGGCTGGACGCCAACGCCGACTGGGCCAAGGCGCCACTCGCGACCATCGGGGAGCACCGCTTCTACGCGGTGGATTGAAACGCGCCGGGCTGGAAACAGGCCGGCGCATTTTCGTCGGACACCCGATGACAACGGAAAAGCCCGCCGATCGGCGGGCTTTTCGTTGGGCGCGATCGGTCGATCATCTGCGGCGGAAATACACGTGATCGTTTTCCACCACCACGTAGTCTCCGATCCGCACGTCTGGCGGTTCGCGCTGCGTAACAGTGGCGTAGCGGCCATCGTCCAGCCGCACGACGATCTGGAAAGCGTCGCCCTGTCCGCCACTACGCGATCCGATCGCATGCCCCGCGAACCCGCCGGCCACAGCGCCGCCGATGGTTGCCGCCGTGCGGCCGTTGCCCTTGCCGACCTGATTGCCCAGCGCGCCACCGACCACCGCACCGATCACGGTGCCCAACGCCGCGTTGCCGTTGTTGCCCTGCACGTAGACCTGGCGGATGTCCTGCACCACCCCGCAGTTGTGATAGCAGCTCGGTGGCGGCGGCGGACCATATCCGTTGCCGTAGTACTGACCGCCGCCGTAGCGCGTGGTCTGCGCCGGATAGGGTTCGCACCCGGCCAGAAGCAGCGCGACCAGTGCGCACAGCAGCAGCAAACTGCCGTGCCGTTTCCATGATTTCCAAGATCGATCCATGACATTTCTCCTGTTGTGGACAGTCGGGCGATGCGGTCATTCCAGCGTGACGGTGCCGTCCGAATTGACGGGCAGGCCGGTGCCCACGCCCGGATTGCGGCTCATGTGCGCATGACGTGGCTGTCCGTCGAACAGGTACGTCACGTCGTAGCCGACGGTGCGCGTCTTGGTGGATTTGTCGACCACGGTGTGGCAGCGGTTTTCGGTGGTCGTGTAGGTGGCATTGTTTTTCTGGTGCTGCTTCTGGATTTCATGTCCGGCAAACGCGCCAGCAGCCGCGCCGCCGACGGTCGCCAAGGTCTTGCCCTTGCCGCCACCGACCTGGTGGCCCAGCAATCCACCAACGACGCCGCCGACCACGGCACCGCCAACCTGATTCTTGTCCTTGTAGGGTTCCTGATGCACGACTTGGACGTCCTCGCATACCTGATGGGGGTTTTCGGTAGTGCTGCTCCTGGTGATCGGCTGTACCGCCACGACCTGGGCGAATTGTTGACCTGATGCAGACTCCCCGGCTCCCGCCGACACCGGACCGGCTGCATCGGGTGCCGTGGCGAGGGCTGCCGAACTGCCCGGAGCCGGCGTGGCAATTTCCGTTTGTGCATCGTCGTTGCGCGCGACCACGTAATGCGCCGAGATCGCAACGGCTGCAATGATGCCGAGCGCAGCGATGGCCACACCCGCGATGACTGGCTTGTTCATTTGATTCCTCCCGCAGTTGTCCGACAACCGAACCGGGATCGAACGCCCGGCCCCTCGTTTCAGAGCGGATGATCGCAAGAACAAATGGACACAAAATGAATAAGCGCGCCGTCAGAATGCCGACTCGTTCATTTCGCGTTATGAAATGCTACAACCGTGCTCGTGTTCACGATGTGCATGCGCGGAGACGCAAATGCCGCCACCAATGACGCTGTTCGACAGCCACGTCCATCTCGATGCGTGCGAGTTCGATATCGATCGCAATGACGTGCTTGCCGCTGCCCGCGAAGCGGGCGTACGGGAAATGCTGGTGCCCGCGATCGCCGCGTCGGATTGGGCGGCGGTGCGCGATTTGTGCGCGGGGGACGCCGGGCTGTATCCGGCGTACGGCCTGCATCCGCTGTATTTGCCGCGGCATTCGGACGACGACCTGCATCTGCTGCGTACCTGGCTGCAACAACATCCTGCCGCTGCGCTGGGCGAATGCGGGCTGGATTTCCACGATCCCGCGCTCGACCGCGAACGGCAACTGCATTTGCTGCGCGGACAACTGCGCCTCGCGTGCGAGTTCGACCGCCCGCTGGTGCTGCACGCGCGCGGCGCCTTCGAAGAGGTGATCCTGGAGTTGCGGAAATTCGATGGGGCCCTGCGCGGCGTGGTGCACAGTTTCTCCGGCAGTCCAGAACAGGCGAAACGATTGTGGGAGATGGGATTCCTGATCGGCATCGGCGGTCCCGTCACCTACGAGCGCGCGCGCCGACTGCGCCGAATCGTGGCGGGGATGCCGATCGAATTCCTGCTGCTGGAGACCGATGCGCCGGATCAGCCCGACGCGACGCATCGCGGACAGCGCAACGAACCCGCGAGGCTGATTGAGGTGCTCCAGTGTATTGCCGAGCTGCGCGATCGGCCTCCCTCGGAAATCGCGCGCGCCACCGCCGCCAATGCACGCAAGCTATTCACATCGCGGCTTGAATTCCCTTTGCAAAGCTGATAATTCACTGCTGAAACATCTGATGGCGTGCGTCAATGGGCGAACTGTCGCGACACATGCAGGGAATCGAGGTCGGCGTGGCACACGTGCTGGAACGCTTGCCCGAACTGCCCGTGCAAGACGTGTTGCTGCTGCGGTTGCTGAAGCTCGCGACCGAAGGCCTGTCCGGCCGCTTCGTCGAAATCCTCAAGCCGCAC
>DASXWZ010000036.1:0-16125 GCA_036503375.1 Rhodanobacteraceae bacterium
TCGCGATGGTGTCTTCCACGCTCGGCTCACCGACGAAGACTTTCTGGAAGCGCCGCTCGAGCGCGGCGTCCTTCTCGATGTACTTGCGGTATTCGTCCAGCGTGGTCGCGCCGATGCAGTGCAACTCGCCGCGCGCCAGCGCGGGCTTCAGCATGTTGCCGGCATCCATCGCCCCTTCGGCCTTGCCGGCACCCACCATCGTGTGCAGCTCGTCGATGAAAAGAATGATGCGGCCTTCCTGCTCGGCGAGATCGTTGAGCACGCCTTTCAGCCGCTCCTCGAATTCGCCGCGGAACTTGGCGCCCGCGATCAGCGCGCCCATGTCCAATGCCAGCACGCGCCTGTCGCGCAGGCCTTCGGGTACTTCGCCGTTGACGATGCGCTGCGCGAGGCCCTCCACGATCGCGGTCTTGCCCACGCCCGGTTCGCCGATCAGTACCGGATTGTTCTTGGTGCGGCGCGAGAGTACCTGGATCACGCGGCGGATTTCCTCGTCGCGCCCGATCACCGGGTCGAGCTTGCCGGTTTCGGCGCGCGCGGTGAGGTCGATGGTGAACTTCTCCAGCGCCTGTCGCTGGTCTTCCGCGTTTTCCGATTGCACTTTCTCGCCACCGCGCATCTTCTCGATCGCGGCTTCGATGTTCTGCTTGTGCGCGCCGGCGGCCTTCAGCGCCGCACCGGTTTCGCCCTTGTCCTCCAGGCACGCCAGCACGAACAACTCGGACGCGATGAACTGGTCTCCGCGCTGTTGCGCCAGCTTGTCGGTGAGGTTGAACAGTCGCGTCAGCTCGTTGCTGACGTTAATATTGCCTTCCTGGCCCGAGACCCGCGGCAGCCGTTGCAGGACTTCGCCCACGCGTTCGCGCAGCAGCGGCACGTTGACGCCGGCCTGCGCCAGCATCGGCGCGGTGGACCCGCCCTGCTGATCGAGCAATGCAGCCAGCACGTGCGCCGGTTCCAGCATGTTGTTGTCGCGCCCGATCGCGATCGATTGCGCGTCGGAAAGCGCCTGCTGGAATCTCGAGGTCAATTTGTCTGTGCGCATGGCGCCCCTCGGCAGAGAAGTCGAACCGGAAAGATGCGGCCGCGCGCGCGCGGCTTCAAGCACGCACGGCCGGACAAGGGCGTGGTTTGGCCATTCACGCCCACTCCGGCACAATATCCGGTCGAGTCACTTTGATGGATCGAGGTGCCGATCACCGACCGCAATTCCACCGATGCCCTGTCCGCCCCGCCCGATCCCGGCGCGGACGATGGCTGGGCGCTGTTCCTCGATGTCGATGGCACGCTGCTGGATTTCGCTGCGCATCCCCAGGGCGTTCACGTCGATGCGCGCCTTCACGACGACCTGGCGCGCCTGCGCAAACACCTGGACGGCGCACTCGCGTTGCTGAGCGGGCGGACGCTGCAACAGATCGACGGGTTGTTCGACTGGCGCGAGCACGCCGCGGCCGGCCTGCACGGCACCCAACTACGGCACGCGGACGGAAGGGTCCGGCAAGACGACGGGCAAACGCGCCTCGCCGCGCTGGACGCGCTGGCGGAATCGCGCGTCGCCGGACTGCCGGGCGTGCTGCTGGAAGACAAGCACCAGGCGCTGGCGCTGCATTACCGCAACGCGCCGCGACAGCGCGATCCGGTCGAGCAGCTCGCGCAGGAATTGCTGCAACGGGCCGGACGCGACTACACGCTGCAGCACGGCAACCACGTGGTCGAATTGAAACCCGCGGGTTTCGACAAGGGCTGCGCGCTGGCCGCATTGATGGAGAGCGCGCCGTTCCGCGGCCGGCAGCCCTGGATGCTGGGCGACGATCTCACCGACGAGCACGCCTTCGAGGAAGCCAACACGCGCGGCGGCGTCAGCGTGATCGTCGGCGCGCGCCGTCCCACACGGGCGAACTTCACGCTGTCCGACCCGTCCGCCGTGCGCACCTGGTTGCGCGGGCTGGCGCTGCACGCCGCCTGATCTTTCTCGCCGACAAGGAGCCAACGTGGGCAAGTCCGCCAAGTCTTCTTCCTCCGCATCGAAACGCAAACGCCCGCGCAAGAGCGAAGGCGTGCCTTCCGAACAAGCCGCGAAGGGTGCGCCCAAGGCGAAGCAGGCCAGGCCGCGCAGCCGCAAACAGCGCGTCGCCGAACACGACGCCCAGCGCAAGGCCGCGCGCATGCGTTCGCGGCCGCAGCAGGCCAATCTCGATCTGGGCATTATCGGCAACGGCACCATCAACGCGCTGGTCGATGGCCGCGGCCGCATCTGCTGGCATTGCGTGCCGGCTTTCGACGGCGATCCGGTGTTCTGTTCGCTGCTGACTCCGCAGATCGGCGAGGCCGGTTTCTTCGACATCGAACTGCAGGACGAAACCGGACACGAACAGTGGTACGCCGACAACAGCGCGGTGCTGGTGACGCGCCTGACCGCAAAGGGCGGCGCGCAGGTGGAGATCACCGATTTCGCGCCGCGCTACAAGCAGCACGGCCGCATCTTCCATCCGATGCAGATCCTGCGGCGCGTGCGCCCGGTCGCCGGTTCGCCGCGCATCAGGCTGCGCTTGCGCCCGCTCACCGGTTACGGCGCGCGCAAGCCCGAACGCACTTTCGGCTCCAACCATTTGCGCTTCCATCTGGAGCCGCTCACATTGCGCGTGACCAGCGACGCGCAATTGCCGATGCTGCGCGACGAGTTGCCGTTCCTGCTCGACGGCGAATTGCACGTCGTCCTCGGCACCGACGAAACGCTGCACGAATCGCCCGGGCATTACTTCCGCGAGGCGCTGGACGCCACGCTCGACTACTGGCGCGAGTGGGTGCGCTATCTGTCGATTCCCGCCGAATGGCAGGAAGCGGTGATCCGCGCCGCCGTCACCCTCAAGCTGTGCCAGTACGAAGGCACCGGCGCGATCATCGCCGCGATGACCACATCCATCCCTGAAGCGCCCGACACCGTGCGCACCTGGGACTATCGCTACTGCTGGCCGCGCGATGCCGCGCTGGTGGTGCGCGCGCTGAACCGCCTGAGCGCGACCCGGAGCATGGAAGAGTACATGCGCTACATCTACAACCTCGCGGTCAAGGACGATCGCATGGCGCCGGTGTACGGCATCCATTTCCAGGACGAATTGCCCGAACGCAAGGAAACCCATTTGAAGGGTTACCGCGGCATGGGCCCGGTGCGCGTCGGCAACGAAGCCTGGAAGCAACAGCAGAATGACATCTACGGCAGCGTGGTGCTCGCTGCCACGCAGATGTTCTGCGATCAACGCCTGGTCGCACCCGGCGACGAAACCGCTTTCAAACGACTGGAGCACTGCGGCGAAACCGCATACAAATCCTTCGACCAGCCCGATGCAGGCCTGTGGGAATTGCGTGGGCGCAAATCCGTGCACACGTATTCCGCGGTGATGTGCTGGGTCGCCTGCGACCGCCTTGCGCGCATCGCCGGCTGGCTGAAACTGGAGGAGCGCGCGCGTTTCTGGCACCGCCGCGCCGACCGCATCCGCGGCATCGTGCTGAAACACGCGGTACACAAGGACGGCTATTTCGTCGAATCCTTCGGCAGCGAGGACCTCGATGCCAGCCTGCTGCTGCTCGAAGGCCTGCGCTTCGTCGAGGCCGGCGATCCGCGTTTCGTCAAGACCGTGGAAATGGTCGGCAGGAAACTGAAGCGCGGCGATTTTCTGCTGCGCTACGCGCATCCGGACGACTTCGGCGCGCCCACCACCAGCTTCACGATCTGCAATTTCTGGTACGTCGAGGCGTTGATCGCGATCGGCCGCACCGGCGAGGCGCGCGCGCTGTTCGAAAAACTCCTGGCGATGCGCAATCCGCTCGGCCTGTTGTCGGAAGACGTCGATCCGCAGACGGGTGAACTCTGGGGCAATTTCCCGCAGACCTATTCGATGGTCGGACTGATCAACGCCGCGCGTTCGCTCTCGACAAAATGGAGCGACGTGCTGTGACTCCCGCCTCTGCAGGACGACTTGTCGTCGTTTCCAACCGCGTCGCATTGCCGAAGGAATCGCGCGCCGGCGGGCTGGCGGCGGCGATGCAGGGCGCATTGTCGGAGACCGGCGGGCTGTGGTTCGGCTGGAGCGGCAGGATCGTCGCCGCGGATGCGCGCGAGCTGCGCGAGGAGCACGAAGGCAACATCGAATACGCGCTGCTGGATCTCACCCGCGCCGAATACGATGCGTACTATCTCGGCTTCGCCAACCGTACGTTGTGGCCGCTGCTGCACTTCCAGCCCAACCTGGTCGACTACAGCCGCGAGCAGCATGCGGGCTACCTGGAAGTCAACAGGCTGTTCGCGCAACGGCTGGCGCCGCTGCTGCGCCACGACGATCACGTATGGGTGCACGACTACCACCTGATTCCGCTCGCCTCGGAATTGCGCAAGCTCGGCGTGGACGCGCCGATCGGTTTCTTCCTGCACGTGCCGTTGCCGCCGGCGCAACTGCTGAACACCCTGCCCGGCCACGATGAGTTGTTCTCGACCTTCGGCGCGTACGACCTGGTCGGCATGCAGACCAGGGACGACGTGCGCGCGCTGCACGATTACCTGCGCGAGGAGTGCGGCGCGCGGATCGAACCGGACGGCCGCGTGACCATGCGCAACGGACACACGTTCCGCAGCGCCGCGTTCCCGATCAGCATCGACACCGAGCGCGTGGCGAAGCAGGCGGCGAATGCCGTGCGCAGCGCGGCCAGCGAACGGCTGCGCGGCAGCCTCGAAGGCCGCGACCTCGCGCTCGGCATCGATCGCCTGGATTATTCGAAGGGATTGCCGAAACGCTTCGAGGCTTTCGGGCGCTTCCTCGCCACCCATCCGCAATGGCGCTCGAAGGTGTCGTTCCTGCAGATCGCGCCGCCCTCAAGACAGGACGTACCCGAATACCGCGAATTGCGCACGCGGCTGGAGCGGACGGCCGGGGCGATCAACGGCCGCTACGCGGAACCCGACTGGATGCCGATCCGCTACGTCAACCGCAGCTTCAACCACACCACGCTTGCGGGCTTCTGCCGCATGTCGAAACTGGCGCTGGTGACGCCGCTGCGCGACGGCATGAACCTAGTGGCCAAGGAATACATCGCCGCGCAGGCGCCGCACGATCCGGGCGTGCTGGTGCTGTCGCACTTCGCCGGCGCCGCGCGCGAACTGGATGGCGCGCTGCTGATCAATCCCTACGACGCCGACGAACTGGTTGGTGCGATCGAACGCGGCCTCACCATGCCGCTACCCGAACGCCGCGAGCGCTGGCAGGCGATGTTCGATTACCTCAAGGATCACGACGTCACCGCGTGGCGGCGCAGTTTTCTCGCGGCGCTGGAGCAGGCGTAATAATGAACACTGGGCTCGTCAAATCGAGCCTATGCGGGCTGCGAAATGCATCTCACATCAGGAACTACTGAATCACTTTTGTATAGCCCGATATCATATCGCCTCAGATTATTTCCTTGACCGGCATAGTAGTAATTCTTATATTTGTCAATATCTGCGCTCTTGAAATATATATAAATCGTATTATCGTCTTTGTAGCAAATGCGAAGTCCATCTACATGGGTAGCGCCAAATACAACTGTCCTCGCATCTCGCGTTGCATGATCATCGATTTCTACCGTGAAATAATCACTCACAGTAGGTACAGCAATTTCCCTGACGATCCTTACATCCACGCTATTCCCTAAATTAAGCTTACCGATCACTACACGATCGTCGTGGCATCCAGCAAGACCGAGATTGAGCAAGAGAAACACAAATAACTTGCATACATGACGTTTCATTACAAAGCCCCCTAAGCAACTTTTGAAAACCTTTCCGGCATCAATTCCATTTTCCACTATGAAGGGCTACGCCACGCGATTGCCTACATCCTGATCGGCCCGGGCACCTGGCACTTGTCGCGTTCCGCGCGGGCGTTCTGCACCGCTTGCGCGCTGCCTTTCAGTTGCTCGATCTCGAGTACCGTCTGCCAGTTCTTCGCGCACAGACTGCCGACTTTCGGCCCCAGCGAATACGAACGGTGCGCATCGTTTTCCGCCGTCGTGTAGTCCTTGGCGCGCACGGCGAGTTCGGCGCGGTATTGCAGGATGTCGGGTGCTTCCGGCGCGAGGCCGAGCGCCGAATCGGTTTTGGAAATCGCAGTAGTGATATCGCCCGCGCGTTCGGCCGCGCGCGCGGCATCGAGGAAACCATCAATGGCCGGATCGCGCAGCGGCGCGATCTGCACCACCGAGCTGTCCGAATTGCCGGCAGCGCGGATCGCGGCGACGATGTCGTGGTCGGGCGTGCGCATGCTCTGCGGGCCCGGCGCGGGTGGCGAACAGGCGGCGAGCGCGGCAATCGCGATGCAAAGCATCGCCGTTCGATGAGATGAAATTCGTTGCACGTGCATGCGTCTCACATGTCTCCTGCTCAATGTTGTATCGCACTGGCGTCCTGCGGCGGCGCCGGCGCATTGTCGCTGCCCGCACCGACGCCGAAGAAGTTGCGCAGTTGCTGGAAGAAACAATGATCCTGCACCGCCGGCGCGTAGCCGGCGATGAACGGATACTGCCGCGCCCCGGGACATTCGGCCTGTGTGCCTTCGCCGCTTTGCGGATCGACCCAGGCGAATTCGATGCCATCGCCCGGCGTGGGCGTCAGCGGGCGCGTCGGCAGTTTTTCGAAGATCGATTTCCACACGCGCAGCGCGCCTGTCGCGCCCCACAATCCCGTCGGCTTGTTGTCGTCGCGGCCCACCCACACCACCGCGAGATGTTGTGCGGTGAACCCCGCGAACCAGGAATCGCGCTGGCTGTCGGAGGTGCCGGTCTTGCCCGCGGCGTGCAGCCACGACAGCGATGAATTGCCCACGCTCGCCGCGGTGCCGTATTCGGTGACCTGCTGCATCGCCCATCGCGTCAGTCGCTCCGCCGGCTGGTATTCGCCTTCGCCCGGCTGCACGGTATAGCGCTTGATCGCGGCGCCCTGAGCGTCGGTCACGCCGCGCAGCGTGGACAGCGGCAGCGCGTGCGCATCGGCGGCGAAATACTGGTAGAGCTGCGTTACCTGGAAGGGGGAGAGATCGACAGCGCCGAGTAAAAGCGAGGGATTGGCCGGCACGTTTTCCAGGCCGAACGATCGCAGGAATTTCGCCACGCGCTCCACGCCGAGCTGCATTCCCAGATGCACGCTCGCGAGGTTGTAGGACTTCGCCAATGCCTCGACCATCGGCACCTGCCCGTGCGCGATGTGGTCATCGTTGCCGGGCGACCATACCGTTCCATTCGGCTGGCGCAGCGAGATCGGCGTATCATCCAGAGTCGATGCCAGATTCCAGCGCGTCGGCTGCGCCAGCGCCATCAGGTAGTAGAACGGCTTGATCGCCGAACCGATCGGGCGACGTGCATCCAGCGCGCGATTGAAACCGTGCAGGTCGGAGCGCCGTCCGCCGACCATCGCCAGCACGCTGCCGGTGTTCGCGTCGGTGATCACCACCGCCCCTTCCATGTTGCGCCCGCGCTTGCCCATCGCGGTGAGCGTGTCGTCCAGCGCGTTCTCGGCGTAGATCTGCGCGGCAGGATCCAGCGTGGTGAACACGCTCAGGCCGCCGCCGCGCAATTGCGCATCGGAGAAATCCTGGCGCAGTTGCGCGCGCACCGCTTCCATGAAGGCCGGGAAACGATCCGCCACCAGTTGCGGCGTAGCAGTGACGCCCAGCGGCGACGCTTTTGCCGCCTGCCATTGCGCGTCGTTCAACAGGCCGGTCGCGCGGAACATGTCCAGCGCCACGTTGCGGCGGGCTAGCGCGCGTTGCGGGTAGCGGCGCGGATCGTAGATGCTCGGCCCCTGGATCATGCCGACCAGCAACGCGTCTTCCTGCGGACGCAGCGTTTGCACCGGCCGCGCGAAATAGAACTGAGATGCGGCGGCGAAACCGTGCACGGCCTGGTCGCCGCGCTGGCCCAGGAACACCTCGTTGCAATAGGCATCGAGGATCTGCGCCTTGCTGTAGTGCGACTCGACCAGCACCGACAGCAGCGCCTCGTTGAACTTGCGGATGAAGCTCTTGCTGCGGTCGAGGAACAGGTTGCGCACCAGTTGCTGGGTCAGGGTCGATGCGCCCTGCACCACGTGCCCCGCGCGCAGGTTGGCGAAGGTGGCGCGCAGGATCGCGCTGAAATCCACGCCGTGGTGGCGCTTGAAGTCGCGGTCTTCCACCGCCTGCAAGCCCGTCACCAGCAGCGGCGGCAGCTCGTCCAGGCGCACCACCTGGCGTTCTTCCTGTTCGGCGCCGTAGAGCGCGGCGATGCGCGCCGGATCGAGATGCGTCTCGTGCAGCAGTCGCCCGGAGGTGAGATCTTTCACCGAGTCGACCTGGCCGTGCGACAGCGTCACGCGCACGCGACGCGGCAGTTCGCCGCCGGCAGGATCGGCGTAGCCGCGCGAGGCGATCACGAAATGGCCGCCGTCACGGCTGTAGGTGCCGGGCACGCGCGCTTCGCCCTGTTCCTGCGTGTAACCGGCGGCGGCCAGTTCCAGCGCCAGCGTATCCGCGCTCATCGCCACGCCGGCCGAAAGTGGTTGCGGCCTGGCGTAAACGCGCGTGGGTTGCGAAAACGCGATCTCGCCCACGCGGTCGCGCACGCGCGCATCCAGCACCGCGGTATAGGGAATCAGGAAACCGAGCGCGAGACCACAACCGATCCACACCGGCCAGCGCAGCCAGGGCCAGATGCGGACGAAAGCCGCACGCGTGCGTTGCAGGAAGGACACGTCTTTCATCCCGAATCGAGAGCCTCTGGATCGATCATGCGACCGCGCACGGGCGCGGACGTTCATTCATTGCAATGACATATTTTCCGGTATCCGGGCCTCGCCTCGAAGCCCGGCACGAAGCCCCGCCAGCATGGCGCGCAGGTTGCGCCAGCGCGGGCCTATCAGCACCGAGAACAGCAGGAGCTTCACCAGCACACGGGGCACGTCCTGCGCGATCCAGTGCTTCGGCGTGTACGCGCGCCGGTACAGCAGCACGCGATTGCGCATCATGTAGAACAGCCGCCGCGGCTGGTGTACCACGATCCCGCGTGGCAGACCGGGCACGCGATGGCGCTCGGTACCATGGTGATGGCGCATGCGCGCTCCACATACTCCGAACAGCGCATATCCCTTGTCCACGGCGCGGAAACACCACTCGAGATCCACGTTGTCGATGAACAACTCGTCGTCCATCCCGCCGACTTCATCCAGCACCGCGAGCGGGATCAGGGAGCCGGAGGTAATCAGGAAGTCACACGCGACCGCGTCGCAATCGCCCGCACAACGCAAGCGGTGATTGAAGGGAAAGCGGATCCGAACGAAGGGCGCATCCGCGTCTTCCCGCGGATCCCAAAAGCGCGGGCCGACCGCCGCCGCCTTGGCGTCCGTGGACAGGCGCGCGAGGGCCGCCTTCAATGCCGTCACCATCCCGGCTTCAGGCACGCTGTCCTGGTCCATCAGCAGGACATGCGAAATCCGCGGCATCGCGCGCGCGTGCGCGATGCCCGCGTTCAGCGCCGCCGCGACGCCGAGATTTTCCGGCAACGGCAGCAACTCGACGTGGTGATGCACCTCGCACAGCTCACGCACCGCCGACCCCGGTGTGGCGTTGTCCACCACCACCACGCGGCCGACCTGCGCCTCGAGCGCGCTCAGCAGGGTCGCCAGCAGCTCCAAGGCGGGATAATGACTGACGACCACTGCGCACACACCCGGCTCGCGGGTCGATGGGCCGCGCGGCGCAATCCGGGGCTCAGACACGCTGCACCCGCGAGCCCACCGGCAGCTCCGGCTTCAACCCTTCCGACCCCGCTTCAGCGAATGCGCGAGCTCTTTGGCCTGCAACTGGAGCCTGTGCCGAATCCGCCGCACCCGGTCGGACCCGAACCTCTCGGAAGGCCTCTCCACGAAGTTGGTCATTTCCGATCTACCGAACCGGATCGCCGAAGCCGGACGCGTAGCCGTGTAGTAGTACAAGGCGATCGATTTCCGGAACGTGTCGTCGGGACATTCGAGCGGGTCCGGATGGCCGTGATAGGAAAGGTCGTTGGTTTCGAACAACAAGGCGTTCCCCAGCTCCGGGGCCAGCGAGAAGATGCGTTGTTTGGCGTCGGCGCTCCAGAGCTCGATGTTCCCGTTCCAGTCGCTCTTCCAGTTTTCGTTGAGGTAGATGAGGAGATTCAATCTCCTGTGCATCGAGAGGCCGCGATGCCAGTTGAAATCCGTATGAAGTTTCAGATAGCCGCCGCGTCCGATGGCATGGATGCCGCCGCCGCGCAGCTCGGGGTCGGGATGCAAGTCTTCGATTCCGGTAATTTCGGACAGCACACGCAGGAACGAGGGGGCGTTCAAACCCGCAATGAACTCGCGCGTC
Source organism: Rhodanobacteraceae bacterium (assembly GCA_036503375.1). Classification (GTDB taxonomy): domain Bacteria; phylum Pseudomonadota; class Gammaproteobacteria; order Xanthomonadales; family Rhodanobacteraceae; genus 66-474. Next base: position 10,389 of record DASXWZ010000036.1, read on the forward strand.
CGTTCCGGCATGTCCGCCAGCACCGACAAGCGGTGTTTTCGGTGAGATGCATATATGTCTTCCTCCGGGGGACAACGGACCAGGTTCGCCTCGACTTCCTTCGCGATCTGCGAAACGACGGAGGCGTCGAACAGCTCGCCGACGACCGCATAACCATACGGTGCCCGGCCTTTGAATTCTGCGGCGATTTTCCTGACCGTTGTCGGCGCAATATGCATGTCCATGATTCGTCCGTTCCGGGTCCGGCGTGGCGTCGGTTTGCGGGTTGGGTGATCCTGCGACCTCGCGTGCCACCGCGGTCGACAAGCTCGTGATTTAGGGCTCTGCGGATTGTAAATGACCATCCGGAACCGGAAGCCGTCGGTCGGAAAGTCGTGCAGGTGTTCACTGCGGAAACAAGTTGCCCCATGAGTTCCGATCGGGCCTGAAGTCCCGCGGATGTACGCCAAGCAACCGATCCGCATCGCTATTGTCTGCGATGAGGTCCAAGTCCAGGCGCGTGAGCGGCCCTCGCAGCGCTGGCAGCATGCGGGCGCTCGCCCGGATCAGCGGTTTGGGCACGGGCAGCGGCAGCGTGCGCACCGGCAGGCTGGCGCGCACGCGCGCGAACATCTCCTGCGCGGTCAGTCTTTCGCCACCACCGATCGGGACGATGTGTCCACCCGCTTGCGGTGCTCGCAGTGCGGCGCACGCTGACAATGCCACATCCTGCGCATGCACCGGCTGGCGCAGGCCGCTGCCGGACGGCAGCACGAACACGCGCGAATGCATCGCGCGCTGCGCCAATGGCGTCAGGCTGCGATCGCGACCCACGCCGTAGATCAACGTCGGGCGCAGGATCGTCCAGGCGACGGAGCGCGATTCGCAAGCGCGCATCAGCGCCTGTTCGCCTTCGCGCAGACGCCGGGCAACTTCCCGTTCCGCGGCGACCGGCGATTCGCGCTTGCTTTCGGCGCTCATCGAGCTGGTGGCAACCACGCGCTTCAGCGCAGGCAACGGTGTGTTCGAAATCCAGGCCGCGAACGCGGCCAGAGGTGCGAAGCAGGCGATCGCTTCGACGTTGTCGAAGTCATCGGCCGGGAATTCGGGCAGGCTGCCGGGCAACCATTGCACGTTGTTGTCCTGACTTCGTTGCGGCGATCTCGAAACCGCGATCACCCGCGACGCCTGCGCGGACAACATCGGCAGCAGGCAATGGCCGATCTGGCTGCTGGCGCCGAAGACCAGCAGCGATTTGCCCTGCAGCGATGAGCGCTCCAAAACTAGGCTTGTCGTTCCGGAGCCGCCCCCCAGGGCGGCACCGGGAATCTGTCCTATCGGGCACATGAAAGCAGATCCCGGATCGCGGCTGCGCCACATCCGGAATGACGGGAAGTGGAGTCGGCGGTCGACTGCACGCTCAGTTTCCGTAACCGATGCGATTGTCCACTTCCGATATGCGGGGATCGTCCGGGGTCAGGCGGCGCGCTTCGTCCAACGCCCGGCGCGCATCGTCGTAGCGGCCCTGGTCGGCCAGCGTGCGCGCACGATCCAGCCACGCGCCGCCGAGATTGCGCTGCATCATCGGCAACGCGCCATCGCCCGGGCTCAGTTGCGCCAAGGTGGCCAGCAGGTCGCCGGCGCGGTCGAGCTTGCCGCCCTGCATCGAACTGGAGAACAGGTTGCGCGCGATCTGCGGCAGCGCCTGCAAGCCGGATTGCGCCGCCGAATTGTTGCCGTCGATGGCGAGCGCGGCGCGATACAAATCGTAGGCGCTGTCGCCCGGCGGCAGCATCAGTTCGCCCTTGCGCGCGGCGGCATCGGCCTGGCCGACCAGACGCGACACATGCGCCGATTGCGCGGGGCTCAGCACCACCGGTGGCGGTTCGCCTTGCGCATCGTCTTCGTTCTGCGAAGGCACGGAGGCCAGCGTATGCAGGCGCGAACGCGCGGCTGCCAGATCGGCGGATTTCGGCGCGAGCTTCGCCGCCGCATCCAGCAACTGCGATGCTTCCTCCGGATGCTGCGCATCCAGTGCGGCGTTGGCCTGCACGACCAGCGCCTGCGCGACGCGGCCGAGGCCCGTGTGTGCCTGCGCGTTGTCGGGATCCGACTGCAGGACCGCCTGGAATTGCGCCAATGCGTTGTCGTCGCCCTCGCCCGTGAACTTGCCCGCGCGCAGATCGGCGTCGCCCTGCGCGAGATGCTGCTCGACCTGCGTTTTCGCATCCTGTTCGACCTGCGCGACCGTCGCACGCAGATCGGGCAGACCGGCGTAGGTCGGCAACAACGACGCGAGTTTGTCGAGCGTTCGCTGTGCGCCGGCGCGGTCGCCCTGCTTCAACTGATCCTGGACGCGCGCGGCCAGGCCCGCACCGACCCGATCCATCCCGTGGCGCGCGACCGCGTTGTCCGGATCGGAAACCAGCACGCGACGGAACAGATCCGCCGCGCCGCCCCTGCCTTCCAGATTGCCGGCCTGCAATGCCGCGTTGGCGCGATCGATCAGGGTGTCGGCCGTGGTGCCGCGATTTGCGGCCTTGTTCAATGCGCTTTCGGTTTGCGCGACTTCGTCACCGCCGCCGAGCAGGCCGCGCGCTTCTTCCAGCGCCGTGCGCGCTTCGCCCAGCTTGTCCGCCCGGATGTCTTCCTGCGCGCGCTTCAATTCAGCCTGGCCGACGTTGCGCAAACCCGCGATCGCGTGTTCGCTGTCCGGATCGAGCGCCAGCGCGGCTTCGTACTGATCGCGCGCGCTGTCGGGCGAGCCCGACAACTTTCCCGCGGCCAGCGCGGAATCGGCGCGCGCCAGCACCGCGTTCAATTGCGTGCGCGGCAGGTCGTCGCGCAATGCATTCTGGTGCGTCCACACCCACGCGCCGCCGCCGATCACGACGAGCGCGAGCACGATGGCGATCCACGGCCACGGCCACGGCGAGCGGCGCGGCGGCCGCTCGTCCATGCGCGGGCGCCGTCCGGGATCGAGCGTGAACGGAGGCGGCAGGTCGTCCGCGCGCGCATCATGTTGTCGCCGCGCCGCGGAGAATGGAGGCAGTTCGTCTTCGACCCGCGGCGGTTCGTTGAGGCGATCGACATCGCCCAGCACCGGTTCGGTGCGCAGGCGCGGATCGGGGGTTTGGTCGCGACGTCCGGGCATGAAAATCGGCAGGCGTTGAAAGCCGCGATTAGCTTAGCACCCGCGCTCGCGGTGCCCTGTGATCGATTCCCGCGTATTCAGCGTGCGGCCAGCCGGTGCGCATCGATCACGTTGGGCAACGCGGAGAGCCTGGCCAGCAGCGCGGACAGCTCGCCGAAATCGCGCAGGCGCAGCGTGAATCGCATGCGCACTTCGCCGCGCGCCGCGTCGGCGCGGCTGCCGGAGGAAACGATCTGTGCGCCGGCATTGGCGATGGCGGCGGTGACGTCGCGGTGCAGGTGCTTGCGCTCGTAGCCCGTGACGGAAATCTCGACTTCGTAGGCGCGCTCGCCGGTGTCGCCCCAGTGCACCTCGATCACGCGTTCGGGCGCGCGCGCACGCAGCCGCGCCAGCGCCGCGCAATCGGCTCTGTGCACGGTGACGCCGCGTCCGCGCGTGATGAATCCCGCCACCGCATCGCCCGGCAGCGGTTGGCAGCAGCGCGCCAGCATGGTCAGCAGATTGCCCACGCCCTGGATCGTCAGCGCGCCGGGCCGGCTCGTTCCGGTGCGCGGTGGTGGCGGGCGTTGCCGGATCGCCAGCGGGGTTCCCGCATCGGCCAGTGCGCGCGCAAGTTGCGCACCGGCGATTTCGCCGAGCGCCAATGCGATCAGCAATTCGTCCTGCGACTTGTAACCGAGTTTCGAGTGCGCGCGCTCGGCGTCGCGTTCGGGTACTCCCAGGCGCTTCAGCTCGCGCTCGAGGATCTGTTTTCCTGCGGCGAGATTCGCGGCTGCATCCTCGCGCCGGAACCATGCGCGCACCTTGCCGCGCGCACTGGCGGTGCGCAGAAATCCCTGTTGCGGGGACAACCAGTCGCGACGCGGCGCGGGATCCCGGCCGGTGAGGATTTCCACGCGATCGCCGCTGACGGGCTGATGCGTCAGCGGCACGATGCGGCCGTTGACCTTGGCGCCGCGGCAGCGGTGTCCGACCATGGTGTGCACGTGGTAGGCGAAATCCAGCACGGTCGCGCCTGCCGCGAGATCGAACACTTCGCCCTTGGGCGTCAGCAGATAGACGCGATCCTCCGCGAGTTCCGAACGCAGCCCCGCGAGCAGACCGGTGCCGTCGTCGCCGTCGTCTTCGCGCGATTCCAGCAGCCGCCGCATCCAGGCGACGCGCGCCTGGTATGCCGCATCCGATCCGCCGCCTTCCTTGTAACGCCAGTGCGCGGCGACTCCCAGTTCCGCCGCGCGGTGCATCTCGCGCGTGCGTATCTGCACCTCCAGCGTCTTGCCCTGCGGACCGATCACCGCCGTGTGCAGCGAGCGGTAGTCGTTGCCCTTGGGCCGCGCGATGTAGTCGTCGAACTCGCCCGGCAGGTTCGGCCACAGCGCGTGCGTCACGCCGAGCGCGGCATAGCAGTCCGCCACGCCACTGACCAGCACGCGCAGTGCGCGGATGTCGTACAGCTCGCCGAACTCCACGCCCTTGCGCTGCATCTTTTTCCAGATCGAATGGATGTGTTTCGGACGCCCGGCGACATCCGCTTCGATGCCGTGTTCGAGCAACGCATCGCGCAATGCTTTCACGCAATGCGCAATGTAGACCTCGCGATCCGCTCGGCGCTCGTCCAGCAGCGCGGCGATGCGCTTGTAGGTCTCCGGTTGCAGGTAGCGGAAGGCGAGGTCTTCCAGCTCCCATTTCAACTGCCAGATGCCGAGCCGGTTGGCGAGCGGCGCATGGATGTCGGCGGCGAGTTCGGCCAGCGCGCGGCGCTCGTCTTCCGGCCGGCTCGCCGCGGCGCGGAGGATGGCGAGCTGGCGCGCCAGCAGCAGATACACCACGCGGACGTCCCGGATGATCGCCAGCAGCAGCCGGCGCAGTCCTTCGGTTCCGGCACGCGTACCGCGGCCCGCGTGCAGCGCCCATACGGTTTCCGCCTGCCGCTGACCCTCCACCAGTCGCCGCACGTCTTCACCGATCGCTCCCGCCCGTTCCGTCCATGCCTGCGGCTGCGCGCGCGCCAGCGCATACCACCAAGCCGCCGCGCGCGTGTCGTCATCGCAACCCAGGCTGTCCAGCAAGTCGCAAACGACCGTGGTCAGTTCGCGCTCTTCCCGCGGCAGGTCGCGCGCGAACGGCGGGATGCGCCCCGCGCTCGCGGTGCTCCGGGATTTGGCGGCGGCTTGATTCACGACGATCTCGTCCGGCACGGAAAGCTTGACGAAAGGCAGTCAGTGTAACGGTCGCTGCACGGCTTTCCCTCGGCGTGAAAGCCGTGCATCCCGCTGCTATGATCGGCTCCCATGCGTATTCGAATCGTTGTGCCGGCCGTCCTCTGTCTGCTGCTGTCGGCGCTGCCGGCATTCGCGCAGCAATTCTCCTCGCTGGAAGAGCGCATGTCCGCCGCCGATTTCAAGGCCGCCGGACTGGACAAGCTGTCGCCCGAGGAATTGAAGTATCTCGACGGCTGGCTGCAGACGCACCAGAAGGCGCGGATGGTGAGCCCCAGCGGCAAACCGGTGTTCTATGCCGACGAGGACCGCAAGGAATTCGAAACGCACCTGATCGGCAGCTTCGGCGGCTGGAGCGGCAACACGCAATTCAGTTTGAACAACG
>DASXWZ010000037.1:0-4820 GCA_036503375.1 Rhodanobacteraceae bacterium
CGGTGATCTCCGAAACCACTCGCACCACGTACGGGAATTGCTCCATCGACGGCTTGACCGCCTGCACGCCGCGCTTGGCGAGGCGGCCGTGGCCGATCTCGCGACGCTTGGGGCCCGCCATGCGGCCGCATTCGCCCACCGAGTACGGCGGGAAGTTGTAGTGGAACAGGAATGGATCCTTCGACTCACCCTCGGGCGCGTCGATGATCTGCGAATCGCGCGCAGTGCCCAGCGTGACGGTGACCAGTGCCTGCGTCTCGCCGCGGGTGAACAATGCCGAACCGTGGGTGCGCGGCAGCACGCCCACGCGCGCGGTGATCGGACGCACCGTATCCAGCGCGCGGCCATCGATGCGCCGGAAGGCGAGTCGAAGGATCCGTTCCTGTTCCACTACAACTTCCCGCCGTACTCGGTGGGCGAATGCGGCCGGATGGCGGGCCCCAAGCGTCGCGAGATCGGCCACGGCCGCCTCGCCAAGCGCGGCGTGCAGGCGGTCAAGCCGTCGATGGAGCAATTCCCGTACGTGGTGCGAGTGGTTTCGGAGATCACCGAATCCAACGGTTCGTCCTCGATGGCGAGCGTTTGCGGCTCCTCGCTGGCGATGATGGATGCCGGCGTGCCGCTGACCGCGCCGGTCGCGGGCATCGCGATGGGCTTGGTGAAGGAGGGCGGCGACTTCGTGGTGCTGTCCGACATCCTCGGCGACGAAGATCACCTCGGCGACATGGATTTCAAGGTGGCCGGCACCGAGCAGGGCGTGTCCGCGCTGCAGATGGACATCAAGATCGACGGCATCACCGAGGAAATCATGAAGGTCGCGCTGGCGCAGGCGCGCCAAGGCCGTCTGCACATCCTCGGCGAAATGGCCAGGGCGCTCAGCGCACCGCGTGGCGAGATGAGCGAATACGCGCCGCGCCTGCTCACCATCAAGATCCATCCGGACAAGATCCGCGAAGTGATCGGCAAGGGCGGCGCGACCATCCGCTCGATCACCGAGGAAACCGGCACCACCATCGACATCAGCGACGACGGCACGGTGGTGATCGCGTCGGTCAATCGCGAAGCCGCCGATGCCGCCAAGAAGCGCATCGAGCAGATCGTCTCCGACGTCGAACCCGGCCGCATCTACGAGGGCAAGGTCGTCAAGCTGATGGACTTCGGCGCCTTCGTCACGATCCTGCCCGGCAAGGACGGCCTGGTGCACGTGTCGCAGATTTCCAACGAGCGCGTCGAGAAGGTTTCCGACAAGCTCAAGGAAGGCGATCTCGTCAAGGTCAAGGTGCTGGAAGTGGACAAGCAGGGCCGCATCCGCCTGTCCATGAAGGCCGTGACGGAAGAAGAGGCGAAGGCTGCGGGTGGGGCGGCTGCGTAGCCTGGGGTCGCATTCCCGCGCAAGCGGGAATGCGAAGGCAGGATGCCGGCCAAACGTCGGCGAAGCCCTTGCCCCGAAGAGCGACCGCCGAGGATGGCGCGAGTGATCCGTGTCTTTGCTTCAAACCAAACGGGCCGCAAGGCCCGTTTTCATTTCAAGTTCCTCCAGCCGGCTTCATCCGCGCATCGGTCGCAATCCAGTTCACTTCCCAAGTCTTGCCCCAGTCGTCGGAGAACGCCTGCTCGAACCGAATCTTGTCCGGATTCAATTCGGTGATTACGAACCGGACCAGTATCGCGCGGCCGTTGAACGTATCCTGGTTGTAGAACTCGCCTCGCTTGCCGTGGAATTCGCCGATGGCGGGCGGTGCGAGCGTGCCGCTCCTGATGTTGGCGAAGTTCAGGCTCCATTGATGCGATTCCGGGTTGTACAGCCTCCAACTGGCGCCCTGGAAATGTCCGGCCGGGCCGTTCGCATCCAGTTCGACAAGATTGGCGCGGCCACCCCATACCTTGGTCACCACGGTGGTGCCGTCGTACTCGGCCCAGGCAGTCGAGCCGCTCAAGGGATGCAGCAGTCGCTTCAAATGGGTTTTCCAGGTGCCGATTTCGAAATCGAAATCATGCGAGCCATCGCGCGGTGACGGATGCGGAGCCTGTGCCAGCACAGGCGTCATCCCGCCGAACAGCAGTCCTGCGGATGCGATCAGGCAATGCAACGCTTTCATGGAGATTCTCCCGCGGTACGGCGAAGGGCCGTCCTTGAATCTATCCTGCTTCCTCACCAAATGAATGTGAGTAACGGCAGGGTCTCCCTTTCGTTCCCGCGCGAAACGGCTAGACTCGTCCTGCCCGGCAGGAGCCGGTGCCGGAGGACGCGATGCAGCCGACCGATGTCCGCAATCCCGACTACTTCCACAAGGTGGTGGATTGCCAGTGGGCGTGCCCGGCGCACACACCTGTGCCGGAATACATCCGCCTGATCGCGGCCGGACGTTATGACGATGCGTTCCTGGTCAACTGGGATTCCAACGTCTTCCCCGGCATCCTCGGCCGCACCTGCGATCGTCCCTGCGAACCGGCCTGCCGGCGCGGACGCGTCGAGGAAAGCAATGGCGAGAAGCCGGAGCCCGTCGCGATCTGCCGCTTGAAGCGCGTCGCCGCCGACAACAAGAGTTCTGATATCGGACAACGTTTGCGCGCGCGTTTGCCCGAGCGCATGCCGGGCGCGGACCGCTTCCGGATCGCCTGTGTCGGTGCCGGGCCCGCATCGCTGACAGTGGCGCGCGATCTGGCGCCGCTCGGTTACAAGGTCACGATCTTCGAAGCCGATGCCAAGGGCGGCGGTTTCATGCGTACGCAGGTACCGAGATTTCGTTTGCCGGAAGCCGTGATCGACGAGGAAGTCGGTTACATCCTCGATCTCGGCGTGCAACTGGTCGGCAACCGCCGCATCGATTCGCTGCGTCCATTGCTCGATGACTATGATGCGGTGTTCGTCGGTTGCGGGGCACCGCGCGGGCGCGACCTGAAACTTCCCGGCCGCGACGAAGTCGCAGCGAAAGCGCATCTCGGCATCGACTGGCTGGCGTCGGTCTATTTCGGGCACGTCACCAGCGTCGGCAAGCGCGTGATCGTCTTGGGCGGCGGCAACACCGCCATGGATTGTTGCCGCAGTTCTCGCAGATTGGGCGGCGATGACGTGAAGGTCATCGTGCGCTCCGGTTACGAGGAAATGAAGGCGAGCCCGTGGGAAAAGGAGGACGCCGAACACGAAGGCGTGCAGATCCTCAACTGGCTCAATCCGAAAGCCTTCCTGCACGACAGCGGGAAACTCACCGGCATGCTGTTCGAGAAGACCCGCGCGGAAACCGACGCACGCGGCAAGCGCAAGCTGATTCCCACCGGCGAACCGGACGTCACGTTCGAATGCGACGAAGTGCTGATCGCGGTGGGGCAGGAGAACGCGTTCCCCTGGATCGAACGCGACCTCGGGATCGAGTTCGACGAATGGGACATGCCGAAACTGGACAAGGTGACGATGCAATCCATGCATCCGAAAGTCTTTTTCGGCGGCGACGCGGCGTTCGGGCCGAAGAACATCATCTGGGCGGTCGAGCACGGCCACCAGGCGGCGATCTCGATCCATCGCCACCTGCAGAGTGAAGACGTACATGACCGCCCGCCGCCGCTGGCGAATCTCGTGTCGCAGAAGATGGGCATCCACGAGTGGAGCTACGACAACGCTATAAGCAACGACGAGCGCTACGTCGTGCCGTGGGCGCCGAAAGAAAAGACGCTGGTCAATATCAAGCAGGAAGTGGAGCTGGGCTTCGACGCGGAAACCGCGTGGAAGGAAACCCAGCGCTGTTTGAACTGTGACGTGCAGACCGTGTTCACCGAAAACGTCTGCATCGAATGCGACGCCTGCGTCGACATCTGCCCGATGGATTGCATCAGCTTCACCGCGAATGGCGATGAGCCCGAGCTGCGCACGCGCCTGAGCGCACCGGCAGTGAACACGCAACAGGAGTTGTACGTATCCGCTGCGCTGAAGACCGGGCGCGTGATGGTGAAAGACGAAGACGTCTGCCTGCACTGCGGGCTGTGCGCCGAACGCTGCCCGACCGGCGCGTGGGACATGCGCAAATTCCTGCTGCTGGAAACGCACGCGGGCGAGCGCGAACGCGAAACCGAAAAGGTGGCGGCATGAAGCCCATCGAAGCCACCAACGACTTCGTCGTCAAGTTCGCCAACGTCAACGGCTCCGGCTCGGCGTCGGCGAACGAACTGTTCGCCAAATCCATCCTGCGCATGGGCGTGCCGGTCAGTCCGCGCAACATTTTTCCGTCCAACATCCAGGGTCTGCCGACCTGGTACGAAGTGCGCGTGTCCGAGCAGGGCTGGCTGGGCCGGCGCGGCGGCGTGGATTTGATGGTGGCGATGAATCCGCAGACCTGGGACGAAGACGTCGCCGAGATCGAGCCCGGCGGTTATCTGTTTTACGACAACACCAAGCCGCTGCCCAAGTCGAAATTTCGCGACGACATCACCGCGATCGGCGTACCGCTGACGCAGATCTGCAATGCAACCTACACCGATCCGCGCCAGCGCCAGTTGTTCAAGAACATCATGTATCTCGGCGTGCTGTCGGTGCTGTTGGGGCTGGAGCGCGACACGATCGTCAAGCTGATCGGCGAGCAGTACAAGGGCAAGGAAGCGCTGCTGCAGCCCAACGTGCACGCGCTGGATCTCGGCCGCGAGTACGCGGAAAAGAATCTGCAACCAATCGGCCTGCGCGTCGAGCGCCGCGATGCGGTGGGCGATCGCGTCTTCGCCGAGGGCAACGCAGCGGCGGCATTGGGGCTGGTCTATGGCGGCGCAACCGTGTGCGCGTGGTATCCAATTACGCCGTCGTCGTCGCTCGCGGAAGCATTCCAGAAATATTG
>DASXWZ010000038.1:0-2906 GCA_036503375.1 Rhodanobacteraceae bacterium
CGATGAACGCGGCCAGCGCGCGGCGCGACATCATCGCGCCGTCGACGATCTCGCCGGCCTGCACCTTGATGCCTTCCTTCAGCACCCGCTGCCTGCCGTCATCGCCGTCCAGCACGATCTTCAGCGTACCGGCTTTCGCCAGCGTCGCCGATTTCTCGGTGCCGTAAAAATCGTTGGCCTTCATGTGCGCCACGTGGGTTTCGGAATCGGCGCTCCACTTGCCCATCCGGTGCGGATGCTCGCGCGCGTAATCCTTCACCGACGGCGGCGCGCGGCGATCGGAATTGCCCTGGCGCAGCACGGGATTCACCGCGCTGCCTTTGACCTTGTCGTAGCGCAGCTTGATGTCGCGCTCGACGTCGTTCTTCGGCTCGTCCGGATATTCCGGCAACGCATAGCCCTTGCCCTGCAATTCCCTGATGGCCGCCTTCATCTGCGGCAGCGACGCAGAAATGTTGGGCAGCTTGATGATGTTGGCTTCGGCTGTGAGCGCCAGCTTGCCGAGCTCGGCCAGGTCGTCGGCGACTTTCTGGTCCCCCTTCAGTACGTCCGGGAACTGCGACAGGATACGCCCGGACAGCGAGATGTCGCGCGTCTCCAGTTCGACGCCCGCCGATCCGGTGAACGCCTCGATGATGGGCAGCAGCGACGCCGTGGCCAGGAACGGCGCTTCGTCGGTCAATGTGTAGATGATCCTGGGGGTTGCGGGCATGGCGGTCACGGCCTCGGCTGCACAAAATCATTATTGTCGCGTGTACGCGCCAGCTCGCCAAGCCGAACGCAATAAGGAACTTGCAACCGGATTCCGCCATCATTGCAGGATGCGTACCCTTCCCGTTGCCTGCGTCGCGCTGTTCGCCTGTGGCAGCGCAGCTGCGCAAACCGCCACGCCTGCGCCGACGGCGCTGCCTGCTCCGTCGTCCAGCATCACCACGCTCGAAACCGTGAGCGTCACCGGCGTGCTGCCGGGGCCGGGCCTGTGGAAGGTCAGCCGTGAGGGCCACGTGTTGTGGGTCCTCGGCGTGATTCCTTCGCTGCCCGCGCGCATGCGGTGGCGCTCGGCGGAAGTGGAACAGGCGATCGCCGGGTCGCAGGAAGTGATCGAGTCGCCGAAGATGAAGGTGAAACTCGACACCAATTTCTTCGGCAAGTTGTTCCTGCTGCCGTCTGCATTCAGCGCGCGCAAGAACCCGGATGGCAAGGCATTGAAAGACGTGCTGCCGCCCGCAACGTACGCCCGCTGGCTGGTGCTGAAGAAGCAATATCTCGGTGGCGACGATGGCATCGAGCGCTGGCGGCCGATCTTCGCCGCGCTGAAGCTGTATCGCGAGGTGCTGAAGAAGAACGGTCTGCGCAGCAGCGGCGAAGTGGAAGACACCGTCGCGGGGCTGGCGAGACAACACGGCATCACGCCGGTTGCCAGCGACTACACGCTGGAAATACGCGAACCTCGGCAGGCGATCCGCGCGTTCGAGGCAGCCGGTCCGGATGGCGTGGATTGTTTCGAGCGCACGCTGGACAGCGTCGAGCACGACATCCCCGCAATGCGCGCGCGCGCCAATACGTGGGCCACCGGCGACATCGAGGCGTTGCGCAAGTTGCCCGACAGCCATTTCCGGCAGGTCTGCACGGATGCAATCGCAGGCGCGGGCTTCGCGCGCCAGCTCGGCATCAGCGATCTCCCGGCCAAGGTGGAGGCGCACTGGTTGAATCTTGCGCGTGGCGCGTTGAAAACCTTTCCGCAGAGTTTTGCGGTGCTGCCGATGCACGAGTTGATGGACGCCGATGGCGCCCTGGCTGTCCTGAAATCGCAGGGTTACACGGTGCAATCGCCGGAAGAACTGGAACAGGAAGCAGCTTCGGCGGGTAGCGCTTCCTCACCCTGAAAAAAACGGCGCGATGATTCGCGCCGTTTTCGGTCCTCCCGGAAAGCATTTCGTTCGTGCGTTCATCCATGACGCGAAATCAAAAACAGACATCCTTGTGTGCACTTCTGGAAAAACGTCAAATTCTCCGCCTGCCGAAGATCAGCGAAGCGATGAACAGGATGATGAAGATGATGAAGAGGATCTTGGCGATCCCGGCAGCGGTGCCGGCCACGCCGAAGAACCCGAAGAAGCCCGCGATCAGGGCGATGATCAGGAAAACGATGGCGTAGTAGAGCATCGGAAACCTCCTTGTGCTTGCCCGCGAACGCGGACGGATCGGCGCCCAAACCGAGCGGCCAGAGGCAGCATTGATGCGCGGACGTGAGCGCGATGTGACGGGAATGATGGTGCTGTTCAACAAACCGTGGGGCGTGCTGTGTCAGTTCACCGACCGAACCGGATCGCTCGATGAAGGCGGGCCGCGGCGGACGCTCGCGGGGTTCGGATTGCCGGCGGATGTCTATCCGGCGGGCCGGCTGGACTACGACTCCGAAGGCCTGCTCTTGCTGACGAACGACGGTGCGCTCGCCCACCGCATCACCGATCCGCGCCATCACTGGCCGAAGACATATCTGGTGCAGGTCGAAGGATCGATCCATGAATCGGCGATCGCTCGATTGCGGCGCGGCGTCGAATTGAAGGACGGTCGAACGAAACCCGCCCAGGCGCATGCTCTGTCGGGCGCGCCACACTGGCTGTGGCCGCGCGATCCGCCGGTGCGTTTTCGCAAGACAGTGCCGGATGCATGGATGGAAATCAGGCTGCACGAAGGGCGAAACCGGCAGGTCCGGCGCATGACCGCAGCGGTCGGCTTGCCGACCTTGCGGCTGATCCGCACGCGCATTGGCGAATATTCGCTCGATGACCTGGCGCCGGGCGAATGGCGCGTGCCGGACGTTCCCCAACCACCGCAAGGCGCGCGCATGCGAGGAAAACGATGAGCATGGATTTCAAGGATCATTTTTCCGGCCACGCCGG
>DASXWZ010000039.1:0-2761 GCA_036503375.1 Rhodanobacteraceae bacterium
CCGTATACATCCACCGCATCTGGAAGGTCCTGCAGGACTTCCGCGGAGAGGACAAAGGGCGCATTTGCGCAAGGACGACTTGCGAATACCAGAACCACTGCGTGATCGCGTCATACACGGCCGCAGGCGTCGCTTACGACTGGAACAAATGCGCGCTCACGCATGCGGCGAAGGCCCGGAGCGCCTGAGATCAGGTGAGAAAACACGCGGGCAAAGACGAAAAACTCATCGGACGAAATGGGTGGGCAAAAGATCGCCCACTCGGTGCGTCGACCGATATCACGCCCGGGCTGCTACCGACCGGAATGTCGTCTCAACCGTCCGAGTCGGTCCGGGATTGTGAGCCTGCTGGCGTATCCATCCGCAACGCCGGCCACGCCGCACGCAGGTAGGCGAGCCCCGACCAGATCGTCAGGATCGCGGCGATCACCAGCAGGGTCTCACCGACCAGCCAGAAGCGCAGAAGTTGCGCGCCCTTGTCGCGTTCCAGCAGCAGCACGATGATCGCGATGATCTGCACCACGGTCTTGATCTTGCCGATCAACTGCACCCGCACGCGCGAACGCTCACCCACGAAAGCCATCCATTCGCGCAGCGCAGACACGGCGATCTCGCGTCCCACGATCACCGCCGCGGTGATGGCGAGCAACGCGGTCGGATGGCTCTGCACCAGCAGGAACAGCGTGACCGCCACCATCAGCTTGTCGGCGACCGGGTCGAGGAACGCGCCGAACGCGGATGCCTGGTTGAAACGCCGCGCCAGCCAGCCATCCAGCCAGTCGGTGAGGCTGGCCAGCACGAATACCCCGGCGGCTGTCGCGTTGGCGGCGCGCAGCGGAACGCCGGAAATGGCATCGTGCAGGTAGAACACGGCCACCATCACCGGCAGCAGCGCGATGCGGAACAGCGTCAGCGCGTTGGGCAGGTTGATCCGCATCGGTGTCCTTGGCCGTGGTGCTGCAAGTCTCGCATATCGCTACTCATGCAGATACGCATAAATCCTTTCCGCCAGAGCGCGATTGATGCCGCGCACGCGCGCGAGTTCTTCCACGCCGGCAGCCGCAACGCCTGCGTGACCGCCGAACGTCCTCAAGAGCGCCGCGCGCCGGGAAGCGCCGATGCCGGCGATGTCCTCGAGCACGCCGCGTTCGCGCGCGGCTTCGCGCCGCTTGCGGTGGCCGGTGATCGCGAAGCGATGCGCCTCGTCGCGGATCGCATCGACCAGATGCAGCGCCGGCGAATCGGGACCGGGATTCAACTGCCGTCCGCTGTCGGCGAGGATCAAGGTCTCTTCGCCCACGCGACGTGACGGACCTTTCGCCACGCCTACGACGTCTATGTCGGCGACGCCGCATTCGCGCAACACTTCCAGAGCCTGCGTCACCTGCCCTCTTCCACCGTCGATCAGCACCAGTTGCGGTTTCTCGCTGGTGCCGGCGAGGATGGATTTCAGCCGGCGCGTCAGCACCTGCCGCATCGCGGCGTAATCGTCGCCACCGGTGACGCCGCGGATGTTGAAGCGGCGATACTGGTTCTTGATCGGCCCTTCCGGGCCGAACACCACGCATGAGGCGACCGTTTCCTCGCCCATCGTGTGGCTGATGTCGAAGCACTCGATGCGCCGCGGCGTCTCCGCCAATTGCAACAGTTCGCGCAGAGCCTCGAAGCGTGCGTGCAGCGATTGCTTGCTGGAGAGCCGCGCGGTCAACGCAGCCTCGGCGTTGCGCGCCGCAAGTTCCACGAAGCGCGCGCGCTCGCCGCGCACGCGTGTTTTCACCTCGACCGCGTGCGCCGCGTGTTCGGACAGCACTTGCGCCAGCAGTTCCGCATCCGGAATCGCTTGTTCGATGATCAATTCGCTCGGCACCGGCTTGTCGAGGTAGTACTGCGCGACGAATTCGCCGAGGATTTCGGCCGGCGTGGCGGACAATGCGAGTTTCGGGAAGAAATCGCGCGAGCCCAGGCTCACGCCATTGCGGAAATACAGCACGGAAACGCACGCTTCACCGGCTTCACAGCGGCAGGCCAGCACGTCCATGTCGGCCCGCGCGCCCTGAACGTAGTGATGCGCCTGCAGACCGCGCAGGGTCGCGACCTGGTCGCGCAATCTCGCCGCGCGCTCGAAATCCAGATCCCTGCTGGCGCGTTCCATTTCGGCGGCGAGTTCGTCGATCACCGCGCTGCTGCGGCCGTCCAGGAACATCGCCGCGTGGCGCACGTCGCGCTGGTAGTTTTCGGCATCTATGTAGCCCACGCACGGCGCCGTGCAGCGATTGATCTGGTATTGCAGGCAGGGCCGTGAGCGGTTGCGGAAGAAACTGTCTTCGCACTGCCGCACCTTGAACAGTTTCTGCATCAACGACAGGCTTTCGCGCACCGACCAGGCGCTGGGATACGGCCCGAAATAGCGGCCGTTGCCGCTGCGCGCACCGCGATGGAAGGCCATCCGCGGAAAATCCTCGGCGTTCGACAGGAAGATGTACGGATAGCTCTTGTCGTCGCGCAACATGATGTTGTAGCGCGGCTTCAATGATTTGATGAGCTGCGATTCCAGCAGCAGCGCCTCGCCTTCCGTGCGGGTCAGCGTCACCTCCACGCGCGCGATCTGAGCGATCATCGCAGCGATGCGCGGATCCATCCTGGGCTTCAGGAAATAACTGCCGACGCGCTTCTTGAGATTTCCCGCCTTGCCGACGTACAACAGTCCGCCCTCGGCATCGAACATGCGATAGACGCCGGGCGAGGAGCTGAGGGTGCGGAC
>DASXWZ010000040.1:0-4159 GCA_036503375.1 Rhodanobacteraceae bacterium
TCGCCCGCGCGGCCTCCAACCCGAGTAGAACCAGAGCAATGCAGCGCGGATGCTGATTGCGACAATCGACTGCCAAGCCAGGCTCCACACCCCGAAACCGCGCCACGCCAGCAAGACTGCAACGGCGCCGGAGCACAGCGAAGCGAAGATCTCTGCATTCGCTCGTGATCGGAAATCAAGACGTTGTGTCAATAGCGCGTCGGGCACGGCGGCTAGCGCGCTGAGCGGTAATGCAAACAAGAGTAGCCTTGTCAGCGGTACCAGTTTCGGCTGCGAATAGAAGGCTGCAATGGCCGGTGCTGATAGCCATAAAGCCATCCCAACGAAAACGCTGATAATAATCCCGGACAGAAATACCGTGGTTTCATCATTGCCGCTGGTACTTTGCTTCTGCACCAGGGCTGTGCCGAAGCCCGAATCCACCAGCAATGCTGCAACCGCGGTGAACACCAACAGCATCGCGATCAGGCCGAAGTCGGCCGGTGTCAGCAATCGGGCCAGGACCACCATCACCGCGAACTGCACCCCGTAGCGCGCGGTGATTTCAAGCGCGCTCCACAAGGTGGCGTGGGCCGCACGATGGGTCAGGGATTTCATCCGTGGTGTCCGTCAATACTCGGTGAAAGAATCAGCCAAGTACTCGATAGCCGAATTCACGGGCTGCGCACGCAAAAGAAAAGCGGTCGGCGATAAAACTCGCCGGGGAACCGGTCCAGAAACGCCCATGAACCGACGGTCTCTCCCGGACGTCCGGCATGTCCGTCGATGCGCGAATATTCAATGCGTTCGTCCTCGCGGTGATGCGCGTAGGCGGTGGCACGCAGATTCCATCCGGAATCGCGGAGCCAGGCAGTGAATGTCTCGAGTTTCTCCGCGTCGGCGCGCACGTCCACCAGCGGCTGATTGCGGTCGCCTCCCCAGTTGCTGCCCATCTGGAAAAGCATTTCGCCCGTGATTTCCCGCAAGCTTGAAAGATAACGCCGCGCGTACCCGGCAAATCCGCTCCTTTCCGGCACCAGTTCCGCATCGAAGTCGTGCCCTGCGTGGTGAAGGACATTCAGGTGAAGCATGAAATCCGAGTGCGGGAGCGTCGGCAATTCGCGCAACCCCACCGCGCGCTGGATCACCTCGACGTTGGGCATTTCGAAATAGCTCGCGACGTGTTCGATGAAATGCGCATGATTGGGATTGGCTTCGACGGCGAGGAACGAGGTTTGCGGAAACCGGTGGGCCAGGCTCAACGCAAAAAAACCGGTGTTGGCGCCGAAGTCGAGCCATGTCTCGCCGTCCGCAGGAGTCCGGCATCCGAGCAGGAAGGCCAGTCGTGGCCGGTCGCTCCGCCAGCCTTCGTCGATGGATTCCGTGTAGCCGAGCTCGGCGGAAACGAAATCCGGGACATTCTGATACACCGAATGTTTGGACGAATCGGCATACAGCCGTTGCAGCTCAGCCTTGAGTTCGTTCACCGCGTTGATAGTCCTTGGATGCACGGAAGAGATCATGCAGGAAGCAACGCCAAGAGTCCTTGCGCAGATAGACATCGCTGGCGAGGCTGCCAAGTATCACCGGAAAGAGCGCGCGCCTGGCGGCGTGCCATGTGGGCCGTCTTCCAGAGCGGAGGGTTTCGAGCAGACCCCCCAGCCAGAAATATCGTCGGCGGCAGCGTCGCGGCTGTCGGTCGGCGAAGCGCAAGGGATCGTCGTGCAGGGCTTCTCCGATGAAGGCTGGCAACAACGGTTGTTGTTGATCGAGGCAGAACTGCACCGGGCCCCAGATCCGCGGATTCATCTCGATGAAAACATCCCGGTCGGCGGTGCGGATCACTTCAACCATGCCGAGCCCGTGGAAGCCCGCATCGCGCAAGGCGCGCATGATGCGCGCCGCTGTTTCGGAGCCGTGGAAATCCGATGATTCCGCCAGCAGCATGGATTTGCCGTCGGGCTGCTGGAGCAGGTTGCGTTGCGACCAGGTGAATTCGTGCCGGCCCGTCTGCGAAAGATGGAACAGCAGGTAGAGACTGTCACCGCGCACGTATTCCTGGAAAAAATAATCCTTCGCATCGTGCGTGGCGAAGAATGTTCTGATTTCGGCGCGGGTCTGGAGCAGGTGCGGGTACAGTGACTCTCCGGCCACCGATACATTGCGGAACGGCTTGGCGACAATGGGCGGGTCGCAGGTCGCCGACGCGGGGACGTCACGCGGCAGCGCCAGCCCGGCGGTCGAAAAGAAATCGGCGGCAGAACGCTTCTCCGTCAATCGCGCATACAGCGAAGCCTGCACCAGCGGAATCCGGCAATCCATCTCCTCGATCTTGCGGCGATGGCGCAGGAGAAAGGTATTGAAGTATTCCGTGGAAGGAAGCACCACGAGTGCCGCATCGCCCGCGCCCGCGCGTACGCGCCGGACGCCTTCGAAAAAGATTTCCAGGGACAGGTCGTGGGTGGGCCGCACCCACTTCACGTCGCGACGGAAGCTGCTGCGCAAGATCCGATCGTCTTCGGTGCGTGCAATGACATGGGCGCGCTGGCCGCACAAGCGAAGAGCGCGCAGAAAACCGAACACGGCCCGATCATTGCCGCCGCTGAATACCAGGAACGACTTTTCCCCAGTGGCTCTCAAGCAGGCTCGGCGAGCAGACGAATGACCGCGCAAATACCGTCGATCATTTCCGGGGAAATCGCCGTCCCGGTGGGAAGGATGATCACTCTTTCCGCAACGGCGTGCGTGTGCGGCAGCATCAGGCCCGCATGCGGGAACAGGTCGCGATAGGGCTGCATCATGTGGCAACCTGGCCAGAAATACTTGCGGGCCAGGATGTTCTCCGCCTGCAGCGCGGCGACGATGTCGTCGCGTGCAGCCGCGCAGCCGCCATCGACTTCGATCACGACATAGTGATGGGTGTTGCGTTCTGCGGAGTCGTAATCCAGCACGGAAATGCCGGGGATGCCTGCCAGCGCCTTCTTATAGCTCGCATGGTTGCGGCGGTTGACGGCGATGATCTCGTCGAAGCTGTCGAGGTTCGCCAGCCCCATGGCGGCACAGACCTCCACCATCTTGCCGTTGGTGCCGGGATGGATGACGTTGTCGTAGCCCTTGAAACCGAAATTGCGCATCAGGCGCATGGTTTCCGCAAGTTCGTCGTCATTGGTGACGACCGCGCCGCCTTCCATGGTGTTGAATGCCTTGGTGGCGTGGAAGCTCAGCACTTCGCAGGCGCCGAAGCGTCCGATGCTTTCGCGCTTGTACGTGCTGCCGAACGCGTGCGCAGCATCGAACATCAATTTCAATCCGTGCTCGTCGGCGATCGCCTGCAATTCAGCGACGGGCGCGGCTCGGCCCCACAAGTGCACGCCGATGATGCCGCTGGTGCGAGGCGTGATCATGCGCCGCACCGCGTCGGGGTCGAGGTTGTGCGTGGCGGGATCGATGTCGGCGAACACGGGGGTGATTCCCTGCCAGTAAAGCGAATGCGCGGTCGCGACGAAGGTCCACGACGGCACGATCACTTCGCCTTCCATGCCCAGCGCGCGGATCGCGATTTCCAGGGCGATCGTGCCGTTGCACATTGCGACGCAATGCCTTACGCCCTGGTATTCCGCGATGCGTCGCTCGAACTCCTGCACCAGCGGGCCGTTGTTGGTCAGCCAGTTGTTGTCCAGCACCTCGCCGACGCGTTGCAGGAAGCCTTCGCGGTTGATGATGTTCGGCCGGCCGACGTGTAGCGGTTCGGCGAATGCGGGCGGCGCGCCGTTGATGGCGAGATCTCTTTTGTTTCGGATGTACTTCATCGGTACGGAGAATAGATTGGGTTAACAGCGTCGCGCCGGACAGAGATTACAGCAATGCCCTTGTTCTTTAATTTCTGACAAGCCGGTGACTGTTGGTCCCGTAGTCTGACGCGCTCGGTGCCGGGCAGCAGGTCGTCACACAATGTCTGGATCAGTCGGTGCATCGCTTCTTGCTGTTCGCGTGGAATGGCCGCGCCACAATGCCGGATGAAAAGCCGGCATCAATGCTGCTTGTTTGCCGATGCGCCTCGCGGCAGCGCGGAAGGTGCGTCCTGAAATCCCATTTCCCTTCTCATCGTCGCAGCGAGCGAATCTGCGAAACTGGCGGTTAGATGTTGTGAATCGCGGAAGACGATCCTGCCGTCCAGTTC
>DASXWZ010000041.1:0-3617 GCA_036503375.1 Rhodanobacteraceae bacterium
ATGCCGCCGATGCGAACTGCGAAAATCCCCTGCACCGGCGGCACGCGCCCTCGCAGTCGAATGTTCGCGGTCGGATAACCGAGTTGGTGCCCCATCCGATTGCCGTGGACCACGCGTCCGCCAATCGAGAACGGGCGTCCGAGCAGGTGCGCGGCGTGCGCGAAATCGCCGCGCGACAGCGACTCGCGGATGCGTGTGGCCGAAACGCGTTCGCCTCCGGTTTCGATCGGCTCCAGCGTAAGCACCTCGAAGTCGAGGCGCGCACCCAGCGTGCGCAGCAGCTCGACATCGCCTGCGCGGCGATGGCCGAAGCGGAAATCCGCGCCGACGCACACCTCCCGCGCGTTCATCCGCTGCACGATGATCTTTCGCACGAACTCTTCGGCGCTCATCTCTGCCAACGAGGCATTGAAGCGCAGCAGCAAGAGCAGCTCGATGCCGATATCGCGACAACCGCAAAGCTTCTCCCGCAGCGCAGACAGGCGCGGCAGCGGCTCACGCAAGAAGTATGCGCGCGGCAGCGGTTCGAAACTCACCACTGCAGCAGGCAACCCGAGCGCGGCCGCTCGCTCGCGCACGCGCGCGAGCAACGCGGCGTGGCCACGATGCAGCCCGTCGAATGCGCCGACGGCGAGCACGCTACCGCCCGGAGCCAGACGCGGCCCCGCGGCATCCCGGAAGACCTTGAACATCCGCAAAGTATATTGGGTGAACTGGCTCTTATTGAAAGTGCGGACAGGGATGCCCGCTTTTCGATCCAGCCCGTTCCGGTCGCCGCCACGATTCCAGAATCCGGGAGCAGCGATCAGGGATGATCGCAAACTAATGCCGCAGATCACGCATCCGGAAGCCCCCCGCGAACAATCCGGCGAGGAACGCCAATCCACCTGCGATCACCAGCACCGCGAGATGCCACGCGCGAAACAGGATGCGTATTTCCGTCCAGCGCTGCCACGGCCACAACCACAATCCCGCCGCCAGCACCGCCACCATCAGTGCGCAGGCGAGGCCGAGCCTCGACCAATGTCGCGGCCAGCCGGCCTCGCGCTGGTAGACGCCCGCCTTTTTGAGGTAATGCCATAACTGCAGGCAGTTCAGCCAGTTCGACAGCGAGCTGGCGAATGCCAGGCCGACGTGCAAGCCCGGCTGACGCGCGATGCCCTGCAACCACGGCAGATTCTTCAATGAGGGCGGCGCCCACAGTTCGAACAACAGGGCGATCAGCGCAAAGTTGAAGACCATGTTGCTGATCAGCGCGACCACCCCGGCGCGCACCGGCGTCTTCGTGTCCTGCCGCGAATAGAACGCCGGCAACAAGGTCCGCTGTATCGCGATGGCCGGCACACCGAAACCCAGACCCACGATGGCCATCGCGGTCATGTGCGTGTCGAAGGCGGTGTACTCGCCATTCTGGAAAAATGTCGCGACGATCGGCTCGGCCAACAGCATCAGCGCCAGCATCGCGGGTACCGCGATCAGCAGCGTGGTGCGCAACGCCCAGTCGAGCGCTTTGGAAAAACCTTCGCGATCGTCGGTGACGTAATGTCGCGAAAGCGCCGGCAGAATGACCGTGCCGAGCGCGACGCCGAATACGCCCAGCGGCAGTTCCAGAAATCGCGTGGCCTGGTAGATCCAGGTTTGCGATTTGGTGATCAGCAGCGACAGCACGATGGTGTCCAGCAGAAGATTGAGCTGCGAGATCGACGAACTGAACAGCGTCGGCACCATCAACCGCATGATCCTGCGCACGCCGGGATGTCTCCAGCCCCAGCGCGGCAGCGAGAGCAGATCGAGCTTGCGCACCGCAGGCAGCAGGAACAGCAATTGCAAAATACCCGCGACCAGCACCGCCCAGCCCAGCGAGAGGATCGGCACGTGCAGATACGGCGAGAGCCACAGCGCGCCGACGATCATGCAGATATTCAGGATCACCGGTGCCAAAGCCGGCAGCGCGAAACGATGGAAGCTGTTGAGAATGCCGCCGGCCAGCGCGGTCAGCGACACGAATAGCAGGAACGGAAAGGTGAGCCGCAGCAGGTCGACAGTGAGCGCATGTTTCTCAGGCTCGTCCAACGCGCCGGGTGCGAACATCGTCGCGACCTGCGGCGCGAAGATCAGGCCCAGGGCCGTGATCACCATCAGCACGCCGCCGAGTGTGCCGGCGACGCGCGCCGCCAGCTCCTTCAAGTCTTCGTGGCTGCGTTTCTCCTTGACCTCGGTGAACACCGGCACGAAAGCGATGCTGAAGGAACCTTCCGCGAACAGCCGGCGCATGAAGTTGGGGATGCGGAACGCGATCACGAACGCGTCGGTGGCGGCGTTGGCGCCGAACACGTGGCTCATCGCCACATCACGTCCCAGTCCGAGCACGCGCGAGACCATCGTCATCGAGCTGAAGGACAGCAACCCGCGCAGCAAGGTGGGTCGTTTCATGGGTTGACTCCCTGCGGACCCGCCCGCATACTTGCCGGTCTTTTTTCAAACCGTTGACGGAGTTTCACCCCGTGGCCAACATCAAGTCCGCCAAGAAACGCGCCCGCCAGTCCGAAGTGCGCCGCATGCGCAATGCCAGCCAGCGCTCGATGCTGCGCTCCTCGATCCGCAAGGTGCTGAAAGCGATCGAAGCCAGGGACAGGGCCGGCGCGGAAGCCGCTTACCGGTCCGCCGAGCCGGTGATGGATCGCTACGCCCACCACGGCCTGATCCACAAGAACAAGGCCGCACGCCACAAGAGCCGCCTGGCGGCGAAGATCAAGGCATTGGCCTGAGGATTTTTTCCCTCAGCCCTGCTCCGCTGACGCGAGCGGGAGAGGGGGAAAGCGAAGCCGGCCTTGGCCGGCTTTTTTGTTGCCCGCCGCATCGCGCTCATTGCGCGGCGTCCCCGGTTGCATTCTGCTCGGCGGCTTCGACCGCGCGCGCCCTCTGCTCATCGAAGAACCGCTGCGCGGCCAGCGCGATCTCACGCGTGCCCTCGCGATTGGCGGCCGAGATCGCGAACCACGGCGCCTGCCATTCCAGCACGGCGACGATCTCGCGTGCGCGCGCATCACGCTGGTCCGGCGCCAGCAGGTCGATCTTGTTCAACACCAACCAGCGCGGGCGAGCGAGCAACTCCGGATCGAAACGTCGCAATTCGCCTTCGATCGCGCGCACCTGGGTGACGGGATCGCTGCCGTCGATCGGCGCGATGTCGACCAGGTGCAGCAACAGGCTGGTCCGCGAAAGATGCTTCAGAAACTGCACGCCCAGGCCCGCGCCTTCCGCTGCGCCTTCGATCAGGCCGGGGATGTCGGCGATCACGAAGCTCTGGTCCGGACCGGAACGCACGACGCCAAGATGCGGCTGCAAGGTCGTGAACGGGTAATCCGCCACCCGCGGCGTGGCCGCGGAAACCGCACGGATGAAGGTGCTCTTGCCGGCATTCGGAAAACCCAGCAGACCGACATCCGCCAGCACCTTCAACTCCAGCTTCAGCTCGCGTGCCTCGCCGGCCGTACCGCCGGTGAACTTGCGCGGTGCGCGATTGACCGAGCTCTTGAAGTGGATATTGCCCAGCCCGCCCTTGCCACCGCGCGCAACCAATAGTTTTTGACCATGCGTGGCCAGGTCCCCGATCA
>DASXWZ010000042.1:0-4507 GCA_036503375.1 Rhodanobacteraceae bacterium
CTCGCCGCCGCGCAGGCTGCCCTGGTCGCCGCGCACGAGGCTGCCCTCGCCCAGCGCGGTGCGTATATCCCGCAGGTCAATGCCGAGTTCAACGCGACCCGCTACAAACAGCCGCCGGCCGCGCTGGCGCCGGTGCCGAGCAACAACGCGTTCCTCTACAACCTGTTCACGCCGCAGGTCAGCGTGTCCTACGCGCCGGACGTGTTCGGCCTCAACCGCCGCACGGTCGAATCGTTGCGGGCACAAACGCAGGCCGCGCGCTTCCAGATGATCGCGGCCTGGAACACGTTGACCTCCAACGTCGCGGTAGCGGCGATCACGGATGCATCGCTGAAGGCGCAGATCGACGCGACCAATGAATTGATCGCGATCGAATCGCAGTCGTTGGAGCTGATGCGCTATCGCTATTCGAAAGACGACGCGAGTCAGCTCGACGTGTCCGCACAGGAGGCACAGCTCGCGCAGACGCAAGCGACGCTGCCGCCGTTGATCAAGCAGCGCGACCAGCAGCGGCACCTGCTCGCGGTCCTCACCGGCAAATTTCCGGGCGACGCACCCGCGCAGGATTTCGATCTCGCCGACCTGCAATTGCCTTCCGATCTTCCGGTGAGCCTGCCGTCGTCATTGGTCGAGCAACGTCCGGACGTGCGGCAGGCGCAGGCCGATTGGCATGCGGCGAGCGCCAACGTCGGCGTGGCGATCGCCGAGCGCCTTCCGCAGATCACGTTGAGCGCAGATGCCGGCAGCACCGCGCTGGAAATCGGCCGGCTCTTCAAAACCGGCACCGGATTCTGGACATTGGGTGCGGATGTGCTGGCACCCATTTTCGAGGGCGGCAAGTTGCTGCACCAGGAGCGCGCCGCAAAGGCGGCGGCGACGCAGGCGGCGGAGCAATACCGCAGCACGGTGCTGACCGCGTTCCAGAACGTCGCCGACACGCTGACCGCGCTGCAGCAGGACGCGAACGCGTTGCAGGCCGCGGCCAAAGCCGAAACCGCCGCGCGCATCGCGCTCGACCTGTCGCAGCGGCAACTGCGCGATGGCTACATCGACCAGCTCGCGCTGGCGAACGCGCAACAGGGATGGCAGCAGGCGCGCATCGCGCTGGTACAGGCACAGGCCGATCGCTATGCGGACACCGCCGCGCTGTTCCAGGCGCTGGGCGGCGGCTGGTGGAACCGGAAGGAATTGGCGGAGAAGACCGATGGGAAGTGAACGACGCATCCGCACGATGAAATGTTTCGCGTGCTCCTGCGCCATCGGCTGGCTGTGTGCGCTGGCCGGTTGTTCTTCGAGCGACAATGGCAACGCACAGGACACATCGAGAACGGCGAGCAATGTCACGCTCACCGCCGCGCAGCGGCAGCGCATCACGCTCTACACCGTCGCGCCATCGGATTTCCACACCGGCATCGACACCACCGGCGTGGTGGATTTCGACCAGGACCGGGCCACGCAAATCCTGGCGCCGTTCTCCGGACCGGTGACGAAATTGCTGGTCGCGCAAGGCGACCCTGTCGAGCGCGGACAGCCCTTGGCAACGGTGACTTCGCCCGATTTCGCAGCGGCCCTCGGCGCGTACCGCAAGGCGGTCGTGACCGCGACCAACGCCCGCCGCATTGCGGACTACGACGCGGACATGCTGAAGCACCATGCGATCTCCGGGCGCGAAGCCGAACAGGCGCAAAGCGACGCCGTCAGTGCGGAATCCGACCGTACGGCGGCATTGCAGGCGCTGGCTTCGCTCGACGTCGATCCGCACGCACTGGCTGGTCTGCGCGCCGGAAAAGATGTCGCGCACGTAGAGGGCGTGATCCGCGCGCCGATCGCCGGCACGGTGGTGGAAAAGAACATCACGCCCGGACAGTTGCTGCAAGCCGGGAGCACCCCCTGTTTCACGATCGCCGATACCTCGCGCGTTTGGGTGAACGCCAACGTGTTCGGCGACGATGTCGGCGCCGTCCACACGGGAGATCCGGCGCAGGTGTTCGCCGGCGAAAACGGCGAACCGATGGCGGGCGCGGTGACCAATGTGTCTGCGGAAGTCGATCCCGACACGCGCGCGGTGACGGCGCGCGTCGCGCTCGCGAATCCCGGCGGCACGCTGAAGAAGCAGATGTACGTGCGCGTGCGGATCCAGTCGCGGCAAGCGCGCAGCGGCATCCTCGCGCCGGTTTCCGCGGTGCTGCGCGATGACGACAATCTTCCTTTCGTTTACGTCGTGCAGAACGACGGCAGTTACGCGCGCGATCACGTCACGCTCGGCCAGCGCATCGGCGACGATTACCTGATTCCGGACGGCCTGCGCGCGGGCGAGCGCATCGTCAGCGACGGCGCGCTGTTCCTGCGTTTCATCCAGACGCAATGAGCGCGCAGATCGAGGAAGCGGCGCGGCGCGCGTCCCTCATCAACCGCATCGTCGCGTTCGCGCTGGCGCAGCGGCTGCTGATCGTGCTGCTCGCGGCCGCGCTGGTCGCTGCGGGATGGTGGGCGCTGGAGCGCCTGCCGATGGACGCCTACCCGGACCTCTCGCCGCCGATGGTCGACATCGTCACGCAGTGGCCGGGACATTCTGCCGAAGAAGTGGAGCGGCTGATCTCGGTACCGATGGAACGCGCCATGGCCGACGTGCCCGACATGGTGATGAAGCGTTCGGTATCGCTGTATGGCTTGTCCGATGTCACGCTCACCTTCCGCGACGGCATCGACAACTACTTCGCGCGCCAGCAGGTGTTCAATCGATTGAGCGATGCCGACTTGCCGGATGGCGTGACGCCTTCGGTTTCGCCGCTGTCCTCGCCTTCGGGGCTGATCTATCGCTACGTGCTGCAGAGCACGGACCGTTCGCCGACGGAATTGAAAACCCTGCAGGACTGGGTGATCGCGCCGCAGTACCGCGCGGTGCCGGGAGTTGCGGATGACTCCGCGTTCGGCGGCGGCGACATGCAATACCAGGTGCTGCTCGATCCGGCGAAGATCGCGGGGGTCGGTTTGTCCGTGCCGGAAGTCGAGGCCGCGCTCGCCGCCAACAACGACAACGCCGGCGGCGGCTTCTACTCGCAGGGCGGGCAGTTCTACTACGTGCGCGGTTTGGGTCGCCTGAAGACACTGGAAGACATCGGCAACGTGGTGCTGGCCGTGCACGACGGCACGCCGGTGCTGGTGAAGGATGTGGGCACGGTGGCGCTCGGCATCGCGCCGCGGCTGGGCGAATTCGGCTACATGGGCCAGGACGACGCGGTCGAAGGCGTGATCCTGCTGCGCACCGGCGAAAAGACGCAGGACGTATTGCGCGGGATCGAAGCGAAGACGAAAGAGCTCAACGAAACCGTCCTGCCGCGCGACGTCAGGATCCATCCGTTCTACGACCTCAGTCATCTGATCGACGAAACCACGCAAGTGGTCGAGCGCAACCTGCTGGCTGGCATGCTGCTGGTCGCGGCGGTGCTGGTGTTCTTTCTCTACGACCTGCGCGCGGGTTTGATCGTCGCAGTGACGATCCCGTTGGCTCTGCTGTTCGCATTCCTGTGTCTCGATTTGCGCAATGCCTCGGCCAACCTGCTTTCGATCGGCGCAGTGGATTTCGGGATACTGGTCGACGGCGCGATCTTCATGGTGGAGAACATCTTCCGCGAGATCGCCGCGCAACGGGAAAGCGATTCGCCGCTGGACGTCCGTGCGATCATCATCCAGGCCGCGTCCGAAGTCGATCGCCCGCTGGTGTACGCGGTGGCCGTGATCGTCGCGAGCTTCCTGCCGATCTACGTGTTGACCGGGCCTTCCGGCACGCTGTTCAAGCCGATGGCCGACACCATGATCTTCGCGCTGATCGGCTCGCTGGTGGTCACCCTGACCCTGCTGCCGGTGCTGTGCGCGCTGTTCATGCGCAAGGGCGTGCGCGAACGTCGCAACCGGATTTTCGAAAGGGTCAAATCGGGTTATGCGCGCTGGCTGGATCGCTCGCTGGGCAAGCCATGGCCGACCACGATCTTCCCCGCCATCCTGCTGGGCCTGTCGCTGCTGCTGGTGCCGGCGATCGGTGCGGAATTCATGCCGCACCTCGATGAAGGCGCGCTCTGGGTGCGCGCGACGATGCCCTATACCATTTCCTACGACGAGGCCGCGAAGATCACGCCGCAGATCCGCGACATCCTGCGCTCGTTTCCGGTGGTAACGACGGTCTCGTCGGAGCTGGGGCGTCCGGACGACGGCACCGACGCGACGGGTTTCTTCAATGTCGAATTCTTCGTCGGGCTGAAACCGTATTCGCAATGGCGCGGTGCGTATCGCGACAAGGCCGCGCTGATTGAAGCCGTCGACAAGAAGTTGCAAGCTTTCCCCGGCATCCAGTTCAACTACACGCAGCCCGCCGAAGACGCGGTGGACGAAGCCGAAACCGGGTTGAAGAGCGCGCTGGCGGTGAAGGTGTTCGGGCCCGACCTGCAGACGCTGCAGGACAAGGGCAAGGCGATCAAGCAGGCGATGGAGCGCGTGCGCGGCATCAGCG
>DASXWZ010000043.1:0-2006 GCA_036503375.1 Rhodanobacteraceae bacterium
GACGCGGTGAGCACGCTGTCGGAGGAAACCCGCGATCCGCTCCGCGCCGTGGGCCGGGCCACCGTGCTTTCCCTGCTGCTGCTGGGGGTGATCTTCATGCTGCAAACCTATCTCGCCGCGCTGGTGCATCCGGATTACGCCACGCTCGATGCCAAGCTCGGTTTCTTCCAGATCGGCAGGCAGGTGGGCGGCACGGCCTTGTATCTGGCGATGATCCTGGTCAACGTGATCGCGGCGGGCATCGCCAACGCGCTGGCCGCGCAATCCGCGATCGCGCGGATCCTGTATTCGATGGGACGCGATCGCGCGTTGCCGGGCGCGGGCTTTCTCGCGCGCATTCACCCGCGCCTGAAAACGCCAATCAACGCGACCCTGCTGGTCGCGGCGCTGTCACTGGTTCTGGCGCTGACCGTGCCGGAGGAAGCCATCCTCAAGCTGGTCAATTTCGGCGCGCTCACCGCGTTCATGCTGCTCAACGCAACGGTGTTCGTGCATTTCTTCGTCCGGCGGCGCCTGCACCGGCACTTTTTCCGTTACCTGCTGTTCCCGCTGTGCGGACTGCTGATCGTCGCGTTCGTGTGGTCCGGTTTCGATCGCACGACCTTCCTGTTCGGCGGCGCGTGGCTGGCCGCAGGGCTGGTCGTCGGCATCTCCAGGCGCAAGGCCTTCATTACGTCGTTCAAGGCGGCCTGATCATGAATTCGAAAAACGCGCCTCGGATCGCGATGCGGATCGAAGCGCGGCAATGGCCGCTGCGCGCGCCGTTCCTGATCAGCGGTTATCGCTTCACCGCCGTCGATGTCCTGACCGTGACGCTGGACGACCGGCGCGCCGTCGGTCGCGGCGAAGCCGCTGGCGTCTATTACCACCATGAAACCCCCTCCTCCATGGCAAGGCAACTCGACGCCTCGCGCGATGTGATCGAGGCCGGGGCGAACCGCTTCGAGGTGCAACAAATGCTGCCGGCGGGTGGCGCCCGCAACGCGCTGGATTGCGCATTGTGGGAACTCGAATCACGGCGCAGCGGCAAGCCCGTGCACGAGCTCGCCGGCATCGGCAAATCGCAACCGCTGCGCACCACCTTCACCATCGGCGCAGGCGATCCGGCGCACATGGCGGTGGAGGCGCGCGGATGGAAGGACGCGACCGCGATCAAGCTGAAGCTGACCGGTTCGGAAGAAGATGCCGAACGCGTGCGCGCCGTGCGTGCCGCGCGTCCCGATGTCTGGCTCATGGTGGACGCGAATCAGGGCTTCACGCCGGATACGCTGCACGCGTTGATGCCGGCGCTGGTCGCCGCGCGCGTGCAATTGATCGAGCAACCGTTCCCGATCGACCGCGACGCGTGGATGGGCACGCTGCAAAGTCCGATCCGTGTCGCGGCGGACGAGAGCTTCCAGGATCGCCACGATTTCGACCGCATCGCCGGCCGCTTCGACATGGTGAACATCAAGCTCGACAAGTGCGGCGGCCTGACCGAGGCGCTGGCGATCGCCGATGAAGCGCGCCGGCGCGGGCTCGGCCTGATGACCGGCAACATGGGCGGCACGTCGCTGGCGATGGCGCCGGCCTTAGTGGTCGCGCAGCTCTGTGACGTTGCCGATCTGGACGGGCCGGTCCAGCTCGCGGATGATCTCTCACCGAGCGTGCGTTACGAGAACGGGAATGTGTGTTGTCCGGATGACGTTTGGGGTGCGAGCTTATCGGCGTGAGGTTTCCGCCGTGACGACGGAACGTTGGCCATGATCAAGGATCTGCAGCAGAAGCTGAGCCGGCACCAGGCGACCTTCACGCCATCGGAGCGGCGCATCGCCACCTGGATCCTGCACAACCTCGCAGCCATGCCGTTCGAAACCGCCGCGTCGCTCGGCGAAAAAACCGGCGTCAGCGCCATGACGGTCAGCCGTTTCCTGCGCCGGATCGGCTACAAGGGTCTCGGAGAACTCAAGGGCGAGCTGCGCCACGAGGCGCCCTGGGTGAAGCTCTATCGTCCGCACGCGCCCGCG
>DASXWZ010000044.1:0-5894 GCA_036503375.1 Rhodanobacteraceae bacterium
GCAGGCCGCGCCGCCGCAAACCGATACGCAGGTGCAGGAGAGCACCAGTACTTCGACCGATCCGGTGACAGGCTCCAGCACCACCGAATCCACCAAAACGGTGACGAAGCACCACCACCATCATCACGCGCAGACCACCACCAGCACCGCCACCGGCGCGAACGGCACCCGTACCAGCACGTCCATTTCCACCGAGCCGGCGGCGAACAACGCGAACGGCAGCACCACGACAACGACCACGACGTCGCAGCCGACCTCGTCGTCGAGTGGGTGAGAAACAGCGCTCGCGATTCGCGTAAGCCATGACCGCGATCGGAAAATGCGCCAGGGATGGCACTCGCTGAGATGTTCGCTCAAGCCAGCGGCGTGCAACGCCCCGCGAGCCAGGCGCGGTCTTCGGAATCGTCCAGCAGCGGTTCCAGTTGTCTGCGCACACGCGCGTGGTAATCGTCCAGCCACGCGATTTCGCCTCGATCGAGTAAAGAGCGATCCAGCAGGCGCGTGTCGATAGGACACAGGGTGAGCGTCTCGAAGGCGTGGAATTCGCCGAACTCGGTTCGGTCGGACGCAATCGTGGCGACGAGGTTCTCGATGCGCACGCCGTGCCGACCGGGCTTGTAGATGCCCGGTTCGATCGAGGTGATCATGCCGATGTCGAGCGGTTCAAGATGCGAATGCGAGCGCGGCGGGCGGATCGCCTGCGGCCCTTCGTGCACATTGAGGCAATAGCCCACGCCGTGGCCGGTACCATGGCCGTAATCAACGCCAGAAGCCCAGATCGGCGCGCGCGCCAGCGCATCCAGTTGCTGGCCGGATGTGCCGCGCGGAAACTTCGCGCGCGACAACGCGATCACGCCTTTCAACACCAGCGTCACGTCGCGCCGTTGTTCCTCAGTCGTTTCACCCAGCGCCCACACCCGTGTGATGTCGGTGGTGCCGCCGAGGTATTGCGCGCCCGAATCGATCAACAGCATGCCTCGCGGTTGCAATTGCGAATGGGATTTCGGCGTGGCGCGGTAGTGAGGCAGTGCGGCATTGGCCTGATAGCCCGCGATGGTCGCGAAGCTTTCGCTGATGAATCCGGGTTGCTGCGCGCGCAGTTCGCGCAACTTCGCATCGACGTCCAGCTCCGTGACAGATTCTCCGCGTGCGAGCATTTCCTCGATCCAGCGCGTGCCGCGCACCAGTGCGACGCCGTCGCGGCGCATGACCTCGCGCACGTGCGCGAGTTCGGCTTCGCTCTTGCGCGCCTTGGCGGCGCCGATCGCGCCAGGCACTTCGACCAACGCCGCGTGGGCTGGAATTGCTTGTGCTACCGCCGCTGAAACCTGCGCCGGCGCAATCAGCAACTTCGAATCCGTCGGCAATCCGGCGAGCGCGGCCCCGATCGATGCGTACTCCGCGAGCCGAACACCGTCTGCCTGCAACTGCTTCTGCAACGTTGCGTCGAGCCGGGATGTGTCGACCAACAGCGTCGCGCCCGTGCCATCGATCAGCAGATGCGCCAGGAATACCGGGTTGTATTCGACATCGCTGCCGCGCAGGTTCAGCACCCAGGCGATCTCGTCCAGTGCGGAGACGAGGTGGTGCGTGGCGCCTGCATCCCGCATGGTTTTCCGCACCGCTTCGAGTTTTTCCGCGCGCGTACGGATGGCGAATGCGGCCGGATGTTCGTAGATGGGTGACCGAGGCAGCGGCGGACGATCGCTCCAGATCCGGCCGGGGAGATCGTCCTCGACCAGTCCCGCACCGCGCGTGACCAGTCGGGCGCGCAGCCCACGTTCCGAGGCCAGCGACAGCATGTCCGCCGCGCAGGCGACACGTTCGCCCGGCCGGATGCGTTCGCACACCCAGCCGATGTGCTCGGGCGTGTGCGGCACCTCGAGCTTCATCAGCTCGATGGTGCTGCCGGCCAGTTCGCGCATTGCCTGTTCGAAATAGCGCGAGTCGGTCCACAGCCCGGTGAAATCCAGTCCGACCACCAGCGTTCCGGCCGAGCCGGTGAAGCCGCAGAGCCATTCGCGCGTGCGCCAATGTTCCGGCGGGTATTCGGACAGATGCGGGTCGGCGGTCGGCACGATGCAGTAAGCGATGTCGCGCTCTCGCATCAGCGCGCGCAGCGCGGCGAGACGGGTGGGAACGATCGAAGTCATCGCACGATCCTAACAAGAGCAGGAAGACATGAGGTGGGATGCGGGGGATGAATTTCGGTGGGTTTTGCTTTCCCCTGCGTCTGCCGTCTCCCTCCTCCCGCTTCGGCATGTAAAATGCCGCTTTCCGGAAGCGGTCTTTCCATGACTCCCCTGATTTTCGTTACCGGCGGCGTGGTGTCTTCCCTGGGCAAGGGCATCGCGTCGGCCTCGCTCGCGTCCATCCTCGAAGCGCGCGGCCTCAACGTCACGTTGATGAAGCTGGATCCCTACATCAACGTGGATCCCGGCACGATGAGCCCGTTCCAGCACGGCGAGGTGTACGTCACCGACGACGGCGCCGAGACCGACCTGGATCTGGGCCACTACGAGCGTTTCGTGCGCACGCGCTTGTCCGGCAAGAACTCGATCACCACCGGCAAGATCTACGAAGCCGTGATCCGCAAGGAGCGTCGCGGCGATTATCTCGGCGCCACGGTCCAAGTGATCCCGCACATCACCGACCAGATCAAGCACGCGATCGACGAGGCCACTCGCGGTTTCGACGTGGCGCTGGTGGAAATCGGCGGCACGGTCGGCGACATCGAATCGCAACCGTTCCTGGAAGCCGCCCGCCAGTTGCGCATCGAGCACGCCGACAAGGTGCTGTTCCTGCACCTGACGCTGGTTCCGTACATCAAGGCCGCGGGCGAGATCAAGACCAAGCCGACCCAGCACTCGGTGAAGGAGTTACGCGCGCTCGGCATCCAGCCGGACATCCTATTGTGCCGCTGCGAAGAACCGTTGCCTGATTCCGATCGCCGCAAGATCGCGTTGTTCACCAACGTGCCGGAAAACGCGGTGATCAGCGCCATTGATGTGGATGTGATCTACAAGCTGCCGCTGTGGCTGCACTCGCAGAAACTCGACGACATCGTGGTCGAGCGTTTGCGCCTCGATGCCAAGCCCACTGATCTTTCGCAATGGCGGCGCACGGTGGACGCGGTGGAGAATCCGAAAGACGAAGTCCGCATCGCCATCGTCGGCAAGTATGTCGAACACAAGGACGCGTACAAGTCGTTGGGCGAAGCGTTGAAACATGGCGGCATCCACAACAATGCGCGCGTGCAGCTGGACTGGCTGGATTCGGAAGAAATCGAGTCGCGCGGCGCCGAAGCGGTGCTGCGCGGCGCTGACGCGATCCTCGTGCCGGGCGGTTTCGGCAAGCGCGGCTTCGAAGGCAAGATCCAGGCGGCGCAATACGCGCGCGAAGCCGGCGTGCCGTACTTCGGCATCTGCTACGGCATGCACGCGGCGGTGATCGAGTTCGCCCGCGACCTGGCGGGCCTCGCCGGCGCCAATTCCACGGAGAACGACCGCCATTGCGCGGATCCGGTGATCGCGCTGATCACCGAGTGGACGCAAGGGGAGGGCGACGTGCAGCGCCGCGACGAATCCTCCGACCTTGGCGGCACCATGCGGCTGGGGGCGCAGGAATGCCATCTCAAGGCCGGCACGATTTCGCGCGAGCTGTACGGCAGCGACACGATCCGCGAACGCCACCGCCACCGCTATGAGTTCAACAACCGCTATCGCGAGCGTTTCGAAAAACTGGGCATGGTGATCGCGGGCCTGTCCAACGATGACCTGGTCGAAATCATCGAACTGCCGCAGCAGAAACATCCGTGGTTCGTAGCCTGCCAGTTCCATCCAGAGTTCACCTCCACGCCGCGCGAAGGACATCCGCTGTTCTCCGGCTTCGTGCGCGCTGCACGCGAGTTCAAGGCGATGCGCGAAGCGCCGCGCTTGGCGAAGGAAGCGGTGGGATGAATTTCTCGCCGTGCGGTCTCCAAAGTCGTCATTCCGGCGCAAGCCGGAATCCAATTTGTTGTTCTTGCGTGGATGCGGGTGCGTTCACCATCCATGGCACTGGATCCCGGCCAATCCATGGCCGGGATGACGATGAAAGGGCAGCGCACGCATGAACCTCTGCGGCTTCGAAGTCGGCCTCGACCGGCCGTTTTTTTTGATCGCCGGTCCCTGCGTGGTCGAGTCGGAAGCGTTGCAGCTCGACACCGCCGGCACGCTGAAGGAGATCACCGGCCGGCTCGGTATCAACTTCGTCTTCAAATCCAGCTTCGACAAGGCCAACCGCACTTCGGACAAGAGTTTCCGCGGGCTGGGGATGGAAGAGGGCTTGCGCATCCTCTCCGAAGTGAAGAAGCAGATCGGCGTGCCGGTGCTGACCGACGTGCACGAGTACACGCCCCTGGCCGAAGTCGCGTCCGTCGTCGATGTATTGCAGACGCCCGCATTCCTCTGCCGCCAGACCGATTTCATCCACAACGTGTGCAGCGCGGGCAAGCCCGTCAACATCAAGAAGGGCCAATTCCTCTCGCCCTGGGACATGAAGAATGTGGTGGAGAAGGCGCGCTCCACCGGCAATGAACAGATCATGGTCTGCGAGCGCGGCGCCAGCTTCGGCTACAACAACCTGGTGTCGGACATGCGTTCGCTGGCCGTGATGCGCGGGACGAGTTGTCCGGTGGTGTTCGATGCGACGCATTCGGTGCAGTTGCCCGGCGGGCAGGGCAGCAAGTCCGGTGGGCAGCGCGAGTTCGTGCCGGTACTGGCGCGCGCGGCGGTGGCAGCGGGGATCAGCGGCATCTTCATGGAAACGCATCCCGATCCGGACAAGGCTTTGTCGGATGGGCCGAATGCGTGGCCACTTCGGAAGATGGAAGCGCTGCTGGGAACGCTGAAAGAACTGGATGCGTCAACCAAGCGTTCCCGTTTTCTTGAAAGCACCCCTTGAAGCCGTTCGTGGTAATCGGTCGACGGCGAAGCTTTTCTCCTTCCCCTTCAACGGGAAGGTCGGGATGGGGATAGTGTCGTTGCCGTGCACGTCTCGAAGCGACCCATCCCACCAAACCCTCCCCATGAAGGAGAGGGCTTCAAGGCGATAGCCCAAAAACAATCTTTGCAGACGAGCACATGACCACGACCATCACCCGCATCCACGCCCGCGAAATCCTGGACAGTCGCGGCAATCCCACGCTCGAAGCCGAAGTCACGTTGGCCGATGGTTCTTTCGGTCGCGCGGCGGTGCCGAGCGGCGCTTCCACCGGCACGCGTGAAGCGGTGGAACTGCGCGACGGCGACAAGTCGCGCTATGGCGGCAAGGGCGTGCGGAATGCGGTCGCCAACGTCAACGCCTCGATCGCGAATGCATTGAACGGTTTCGATGCCGCCGACCAGAAAGGTCTCGATGAGAAGCTGATCGCATTGGACGGCACGTCGAACAAATCCGAACTCGGCGCCAACGCGATATTGGGCGTTTCGCTGGCCGCCGCGCACGCTGTAGCCGCATCGCACAAGCAGCCGCTTTGGCGATACCTTTTTTCTGCCGTCCATGGCGCAACAATTTCGTCTGTTGAAACCCCTGCCCAGCCGTCCGTGGCTGGGCGCTCGCAGGTGCAGCCGCTGCCGAGTAGGCAGCGGCTAAACGCGCCTGCTCTCCCAGTTCCGATGATGAACGTCATCAATGGCGGCGTGCACGCGGACAATCCACTGGACATGCAGGAATTCATGTTGATGCCGGCGGGCTTCGACCGCTTCTCCGAGGCCCTGCGCGCTGGCGTCGAATGCTTCCATGCCTTGAAGACGCAATTGAAAAAACGCGGTCTCAATACCGCGGTCGTCGACGAGGGCGGGTTCGCGCCCGCATTGCGCTCGCACTAGGAAGCTATCGAGGTGATCCTGGAA
>DASXWZ010000045.1:0-18775 GCA_036503375.1 Rhodanobacteraceae bacterium
CGGTGATCTCCGAAACCACTCGCACCACGTACGGGAATTGCTCCATCGACGGCTTGACCGCCTGCACGCCGCGCTTGGCGAGGCGGCCGTGGCCGATCTCGCGACGCTTGGGGCCCGCCATGCGGCCCGTTTCGCCGACCGAGAACGGCGGGACGTTGTAGTGGAAGAGGAACGGATCCTTCGACTCGCCTTCCGGCGCGTCGATGATCTGCGAATCGCGCGCAGTGCCGAGCGTGACGGTGACCAGTGCCTGCGTTTCGCCGCGGGTGAACAGCGCCGAGCCGTGGGTGCGCGGCAGCACGCCCACGCGCGCGGTGATCGGACGCACCGTGTCCAGCGCGCGGCCGTCGATGCGGACCTTGCTCGACAGCACGCCGTCGCGCAACGTGCGGTATTCCAGTTCGCCGAATTCCTTGGAGAGCTCTGCGGCATTCCACTTCTCGGCTTCGATGCGGCCTGCCAGCGACTGCATCACGTCCTGCTTGATCGCGGCGATCGCGTCGCGGCGCTGCAGCTTGTCGCGAATCTGGAAGGCTTCCACAAGACGATTGCCGATGGAATCCTTCAGCGCGGCGACCATCGCTTCATTGCGCACCGGCGCGCTCCAGCTCGAAGACCTGGTGCCGGCTTCGACGGTGAGTTCATTGATCGTGTTGATGACCTTCTGCATCTCGCGATGACCGAACATCACCGCGCCGAGCATCACGTCTTCCGAGAGCAGCTTCGCTTCGGACTCGACCATCAACACCGCGTTGGCGGTGCCGGCGACGACCAGGTCCAGCGCGGAATCCTTCAATTGCGCCTTGGTCGGATTCAGCACGTATTGACTGTTGATGTAACCGACGCGCGCGGCGCCGATCGGGCCCTTGAACGGGATGCCGGCGAGCGACAGCGCGGCGGACGCGCCGATCATCGCGGGGATGTCGCCGTCCACTTCGGGGTTCAGGGACACGACAGTGGCGATGACCTGCACTTCGTTCTTGTATTCCTCCGGGAACAGCGGGCGCACCGGGCGGTCGATCAGGCGCGAGGTCAACGTTTCCTTTTCGGTCGGACGGCCCTCGCGCTTGAAGAAGCCGCCGGGGATGCGGCCTGCCGAATAGAACCGCTCCTGGTAGTCCACGGTGAGCGGGAAGAAATCCTGCCCTTCGCGCGCCTTGGCGGCGGCGACCGCGGTAACCAGCACCACGGTGCCGGCGCAACTGACCATTACCGAACCCGAAGCCTGCTTGGCGACTTCGCCCGTTTCCAGCGTGACTTCGTGCTGGCCGTATTGAACCTTCTTTGTGATTTTGGCCACGAGGCTTATCTCCTCAGGCCGAGTTTGCCGATCAGCGACTGGTAACGCTCGCTGTCCTTGGCCTTGAGATAGTTCAAGAGGCGGCGGCGATGGTTCACCATCTTCAGCAGGCCGCGCCGTGAGTGGTGATCCTTGGCGTGGCTGGTGAAATGCTGGGACAGATGTTCGATGCGCGCGGAAAGAAGCGCGATCTGCACTTCCGGCGAGCCGGTATCGGTCGGCGCGCGACGATAGTCGGCGATGACCTTGCTGGTTTGTTCCGTGGAAAGCGACATTAGGTTTGCCTCTGTCAATTTGAAAGTGCGGCCATGGATGGCCGCTTTTTGATCTTCGCGATCAGGGACGATCGCAAAAACGAATCTCGGCGCGAGGCTTGTGCAAAGGTTTTCGAGATTGAAAGTGCAGACATCGAATGTCTGCCTGTTGATCTTCGCGTTCACGGACGAACGCATGAACAAACCCTTGCACAAGCCGCCGCCGCGGTGGGTAAAGGGCCGTGAAGGCCGCGTGGTGAAGCCGGATATTCTAGCTGGCACAAGTGCTTGGCAACAAGGGCGAAAGCGATCGTTTACGCAATACGTCGAATCGCATCGCGTGCTCGATCGAGCGACGGGCCAAGGATGGCCGCCGGCACCATGGATGGTTGTTTGCGAATATCGCAGTCGCCTGCGCGCGGCCCCGCTAGCAGGAAAATCCCCGCAGCACCCGCACCTCCCTGCCGTCCGCGTCTGCCAGCGCCAGCAACCGGCCATCGCCCGCATGGACTCGATAACGCCCCGGCGCAGCGGCACTTGCGATGCGACGGCCATGCGCCAGCGCCTCCAGTCCATCGGCGGCGACCGGCAGGATCGGCCAGTCAGCCAGTCCCGCTTCGAGCGGAAGCAGGCAGTGGTCGAGCTCGGCGAGACCTTTCTCTCCCTGCATCGATTCGAGCTGTTCCAGGGTGAACATCCGCGGCGCCGTGAACGGTGCGATCCACAGCCGGCGCAGCGCTGTCAGATGCGCGCCACAACCGAATGCTTCTCCGAGATCCCGCACCAGGCTTCTCACATAAGTACCTGATCCGCATTCGACACGCAGCCGCAGGACATCGCCATCGAGCCGCTCGATCAGCTCGAACCGATGGACCTGCACCTGGCGCGGCGGCGCACTGACCTCCTCGCCGCGACGCGCGCGCTTGTACAAGGCAACGCCCTGCTGCTTCAGCGCCGAATACACCGGAGGAACCTGGGTGATGCGGCCGGTGAGTTTCGCCATTTGCGCGCGGATGGCAGCGCCGTCGAGCAGCGGCACTGCGCGCTCGCCCGTCACCGCGCCTTCTGCATCATCGGTATTCGTCGTGATGCCGAGCTTGCACTCCGCTTGGTACGCCTTGCGCGAGCCGAGCAGGTAGCCCGCGATCTTGCTCGCCTCGCCGAAACAGACCGGCAGCAGGCCGGTCGCCAGCGGATCGAGGCTGCCCGTGTGCCCTGCCTTGTCCGCCCGGTACAAACGCTTCGCGATCTGCAACGCACGGTTGGACGTGATGCCGTGCGGCTTGTCCAGCAGCAGGATGCCATCGACCTTGCGTCGCGCGTTGATCCCCGGTGTGTTCACTTCGATACCGCCGCTGTCAATGGCGGGAATGCCATTCTTCACGCGACTGACTCCAGATCTCGATCGGCACGTTTTCATGAGGCGAGGGCAGGCGGCCCGGCCCGTGTTTGCGCGAGCCCAGCCGTTGGGCCAGTTTCTGCGATGGGATGTTTGCAGGATCGATGCAGTGGATCATTTCGGTCCAGCGCAGTGTGCCGAACGCCCAGTCGATCGCCGCCTGCGCGGCTTCGGTTGCGTAGCCGCGCCCCCAGGCATCCGGATGAAACGACCAGCCGACCTCGTTGCCCGGCCAGCCTTCAGGCTTCCACGGCCCGAGCTGGCCCAGCCAGCGGCCATCCGACTTGTCGATCACGGAAAACATCGCGAAGCCCTGCACCATCCACGCTCCAGGCATCTGCAGGAACTTGCGCCACGCCTGTGGACGCGAGAGCACGCCGCCGATATAGCGCGCGGCCTGCTCGTCGGCGAACAGTTCGGCATAGCGATCGAAGTCCTGCCTTTTCGGCACGCGCAGGATCAGCCGCGCGGTTTCCAGCACCGGACTCCCGTTGCGCGCCTCTTCAAAGCAATCCACGCGTCAATTCCGGGGCGCGTACTTGCAGGACCGAGCCACCGTCGCGATATCGGGGATGTTCGGGCTGTTGCAGACGAACCCCACTTCGCTCTCGCCCTTGGGATCCTTGACGACCCTCGGGACCAACTGCACCAGTCCATGATCCGTCCCGGTGTCAGGTGCGAGGTAGACATTGATCACGCCATCGCTGACGACGATGCTGCTGATCTCGTTGGTGGTCATGGTATTGGGCGGGCCCAGATGCGCTTCGGCGTTGTTCGATGGCGGCTTGCCGCTTCTGTTCATCGCGTTGACTACCGACATCTTGCTGGTCGCCACCAGCAGCGAATTCAGCGCCAGTCGCACCGCGTTCGTGTTCATCGCGGCCGAGGCGATGCCGGCAAACAGCATCGAAACGAGAATGGCCGCCGCAATCGGGATCTGTTTCATCGTGAAGCTCCGCAGGATCAGTGGACGATTTTGACCGGCCCGGCTGAACCGCCGCGCGCTCAAAAGGCATTGATGCCCGTGACCTCGCGCCCGACCACCAACTGGTGCACGGTTTCCGTGCCTTCGTAGGTGATCACCGATTCCAGGTTCAGCGCGTGCCGGATCGGGCAATGCTCGGTGGTGATACCGGCGCCGCCGAGGATGTCGCGTGCCTCGCGCGCGATGTCCAGCGCCATCCGCACGTTGTTCCATTTGGCCAGCGACACCTGCGTCGGATGCAGCTTGCCGGCGTCCTTCAACCTGCCCAATTGCAGCGACAGCAGTTGTGCGCAGGTGATGCGGCGCGCCATGTCGGCCAGTTTCAACTGCACCGCCTGCGTGCCGGCGACAGGTTTGTCGAACAGGATCCTTTCTTTCGAGTAATCCAGCGCTTCGCGGAAGCACGCGATCGCCGCGCCGATCGGTCCCCAGGTGATGCCGTAGCGCGCCTGCGACAGGCACGACAGCGGACCTTTGAGGCCCTTCACGTTGGGCAGACGGTTGGCCTCCGGCACGCGCACGTTGTCGAAGAACAATGCGCTGGTGACCGACGCGCGCAGGCTCATCTTGTGCTTGATCTCCTGGGCGGAAAAACCCTGCATGCCTTTCTCGACGAGGAATCCATTGATGCCGTCGCCGGTCTGCGCCCAGACGATGGCCACGTCGGCGAGGTTGCCGTTGGTGATCCACATCTTGCCGCCATTGATCAACCAGTCACCGCCGTCCTTTTTCGCGTTGGTCTTCATGTTGGCGGGGTCGGACCCGCCCTGCGGCTCGGTCAGGCCGAAGCAGCCGATCGCTTCGCCTTTTGCCATCGGCGGCAACCAGCGCTGTTTCTGCTCCTCCGTGCCGAACGCGAAGATCGGATACATGCACAGCGAGGTCTGCACCGAGACGAAACTGCGGATGCCCGAATCGCCCCGCTCCAGCTCCTGGCAAATCAGGCCGTAGCTGACCCCGTTCATGCCGGCGCAGCCGTATTCCTCGGGGAAGTAACTTCCCAGCAAACCCAGGTTCGCGAGCTCTCCGATCAGCTCCTTCGGGAACACCGCCTTGTCGAAGCAGTCCCCGATGATCGGCAGCACGCGTTCGTCGACGAAACGCGCGACGGTGTCCTGCACCATGCGCTCTTCATCGCTGAGCAGCGAACGTACGTCATAGAGATCGAAGGGATCGAGGCTGGCGGCCATGCTGGGGTTCCGGCGGCGAAGGCAAGCCGGCTATTGTAGCCGTATGCCTGAACCCGGGCGTGGCGGACGGGCTTGACAGCGATCTTCCCGTTACCGGGCAGCACCGCAACCCGCAAATCAGGGTCGAATATGTCCTGTATGGACGCTACCTTGCAGGGTCATTTGCCCGATGCGCTGCCGCGCACGTATGAAGATGCACATCCGTTTCTCGACTGGATTTCTCTGCGGGGTGTTGGCTTGCTTCGCTTTGCCGGCACCGGCACAAACC
This sequence comes from Rhodanobacteraceae bacterium, assembly GCA_036503375.1. Taxonomy (GTDB): domain Bacteria; phylum Pseudomonadota; class Gammaproteobacteria; order Xanthomonadales; family Rhodanobacteraceae; genus 66-474. The sequence goes on from DASXWZ010000045.1 coordinate 5,397, forward strand.
GAAGCCGGTACTTCCACGCCGCCGCTCCGCCAATCGACCGATGATGCCTGGTGGACGGGCCCCATGCTCGCGAATTCCGCGGCGACCCTGCCGCGCGGGCATTTCCTGATCGAACCGTATCTGTACGACGCGACGTCGTCGCATTCGGACGGCTACGGGTCACTGACTTACATGCTGTACGGAGTGAGCGATCGGTTCACCGCCGGCCTGGTGCCGGTATTCGGCTACAACCGCGTCAGCGGCACGTCCGACAGCAGCGGCGTCGGCGCGGGCGATGTCAGCGTGCTGATGCAATATCGGCTCACGCAGTTCGCTGTCGAGAGTTCGCTGCCGACGGTCTCGCTGCAGTTGCAGGAAACCCTGCCCACGGGGAAATACGACCGGCTGGGCAATCGGCCCGCCGACGCCCAAGGTAGTGGCGCGTATGTCACGACGTTGGCGTTGAATACGCAGACATGGTTCTGGCTGCCGAACGGCCGCATCCTGCGGATGCGTTTCAACGTCTCGCAGTCTTTTGCGAAAACCACGGGCGTCGAAGGCGTCAGCGTGTACGGCACGGATGAGGATTTTCACGGCCAGGCGCGGCCCGGCAATGCGCTGTCCGCCGATGCGGCCTGGGAATACAGCCTCACGCGCAACTGGGTGCTGGCGCTCGATCTCACCTGGCGGCACGCACACGGCACGCGGGTGCGCGGATACGACTCGGCGGGTCCGGTGTACACGGACTCCGGCCCGAGTACCGGATTCGGCTTCGCTCCGGCGATCGAGTACAACTTCAGCCCGCGTGTCGGTTTGCTGTTCGGGGTGCGCGTGATCACCGGCGGCCACAACACGCAAAGATCGGTGACCCCGGCGCTGGCGCTGAACTTCGTGCACTGAAACTAACCCGGACGGAGCCGCGCAGCGGCGGAATCCGGGACAGGTTCGCAGCAACTCCCGGATTCCGCTTCGCTTCACCGGGCTACACACTTTGATAAACCAGAGTTCCCTCAGGGATTGCCGACGCCGTGCGGCACGTGGCCGGTCGCGACATGCCGGCGCGCGGATTCCACGTTGATGCGCGAGTCGTCGAAGAAGATGTCCGCGCCGAAGGCTTCCAGGAAGGGGCCCTTGTCGCGGCCGCCGAGGAACAGTGCCTCGTCGATGCGCACACCCCAGGCGCGCAGGGTCAGGATCACGCGCTTGTGCGCGGGCGCCGAACGCGCGGTGACCAGCGCCGTGCGGATCGGCGAGTCCTCGGCCGGGAAGGCGGCCTGCAGGCGGTGCAGCGCGGCCAGGAATCCGCGGAAAGGTCCGCCGGAGAGCGGCTCGTTCCAGCGCTCCGATTCGTTGCGGTAGAACGCGGCCACGCCCTGCTCCTGCGACACGCGCTCGGATTCGTCGCCGAATACCACCGCGTCGCCGTCGAAAGCGATGCGCAACTGCTGCGGATGCACCGTGCCCGCCTGAGAAGGCAGGATGGTGGCCGCCGCTACGCCTGCCTTCAGTGCGCGCGCCACGTTCTCCGCGTTGGCCGAGAGAAACAGGTCCACGCGGAACGGCGCGATGTATTGGGACGTCGGCTCACCGGACGTGAAAGCTGCGCGCGTGATCGCCAGATCGTGGTGCTGGATCGAATTGAAGATGCGCAGACCCGTATCGCCGGAATTGCGCGAGAGCAACACGACTTCGACGCGCGGGATCTCCGGGGCGGGCGCATTCAACGCGAGCAATTTGCGCACCAGGGGAAACGCGACGCCCGGCTCGAGGATGTCGTTTTCGTGCGCGATCTGGTAGGCGCGATATGCCTCCAGGCCTTCACGCTCGTACAGCTCGTGCGATTCGGACAGGTCGAACAGCGCGCGCGAGGAAATCGCGACGACCAGGCGGTTGTCGCTGACGCTCGCTTCGCCGTGGGCGCTGCTGTTCATCGCCATCAGTGAAAGCCTTCCCTTTCAAGGGGAGGTTGGGTGGATGGTGTTGATCTCGATTGTAGCGAACACCATTCCCCTCCCGGCTTCCTCCTTGAAGCGGGAGGAGTAACAGCGCGCTCTCTGGGGGAGACCTCGGACTTTGGAGAGATCTCGAGCTTTCGGAAATGTCGGCGCAACCGGGTCGTTCCGCGATCACAAGGCGTCGAATTTCCGAAGTGCCCTCGTGGATCTCCGTGATCTTGCCGTCGCGGAGAGCGTTCCAGCGGGAATTGCCGCAGCAATGCGTCGGAGGGCGAAACTATCGAAGCCCCGTTTCGTTCCTCGCGATCACCAGGCGCTGGATTTCCGAAGTGCCTTCGTAGATTTCCGTGATCTTGGCGTCGCGGAAATACCTCTCCAGCGGCATTTCCTTGGAATAACCCATGCCCGCGTGTACCTGCACCGCCTGGTGGGTGATCCACATCGCCGCTTCCGATGCGGTGAGCTTGGCGACCGCCGCTTCGGTCGAAAACCGTCCATTGTTCTTCGCCGCTTCCTGCTTCGCCCAGGCCGCGCGCAGCGTCAGCCACTGCGCCGCGTCCAGCTTGCACTTCATGTCGGCGATCTTCTGCTGGATCATCTGGAACGAGCCGATGGCCTGCCCGAACGCCTTGCGCTCGCGCGCGTATTCCAGCGTGGCCTCGTAGGCCGCACGCGCCAGGCCGACGGCCTGGGAAGCGATGCCGATGCGCCCCGCATCCAGCACGCCCATCGCGATCTTGAAGCCGTGGCCTTCCTCGCCGATCACTTCTTCCGGTTGCGCGCGGTAATCGGCGAACTCGATCTCGCAGGTCGCCGAGGCACGGATGCCGAGCTTGGGTTCGGTCTTGCCGCGATGAAACCCTTGCCGCGCGGTGTCGATCATGAAAGCCGTGACGCCGCGCGCGTGCTTGTCCGGATCGGTCATCGCGAACAGCAGGATGTATTTGGCCACCGGTCCGGAGGTGATCCAGCTCTTCTTGCCGTTGATCATGAAACTGCCGTCGGTCTGCTTGACCGCGCGGCAGCGCATCGCCGTGGCGTCGGAGCCGGATTGCGGCTCGGTCAGCGCGAACGCGCCGATGGCCTCGCCGCTCGCGATCGGCGTGACATATTTGTGTTTCTGTTCCTCGCTGCCGAACTTCAGCAGGCCGTTGCAGTAGAGCGTGTTGTTGACGCTCATGATGGTCGAATGCGCGCAATCGGCCGCCGCGATTTCGATCATCGCCAAAGCGTAGGAGATCGAATCCATGCCGGCACCGCCGTATTCGGCCGGCACCTCGATGCCCATCAAGCCGAGCTTGCCCATCTCCAGGATGTTTTCCAGCGGGAATTCGCCGGATTTGTCGAACTCCGCCGCCACCGGCGCGATGCGCCGTTGCGCGAAATCACGCGCGACGGCCTGGATCTGCAACTGCTCTTCGCTGAAATGGAAGTCCATCGTGCTACCTCACGGCATTCGGACGATCAAACCGTCGGATTCTAGCGCGTGCGCCGGGGCACCGCTCCGGCCCACAACCTGCTTGATTTATCTTTCCATCCTGATATAAAGATACGATGTTCGACCTGGCCCAGGCCACCGCGCTGCTGCGCCTGTTGTCCGATCCCACGCGGGTGCGGCTGCTGGCGTTGCTGCGCCGCGAGGAACTGACGGTCGCAGAACTTGCCGCCGTGCTCGGACTGGCGCAGCCGCGCGTCTCCACGCATCTGGCCAAGCTCAAGGAAGCCGGACTGGTGCGCGACCGCCGCGCCGGTGTTTCTGCCTACTATCGCATCAATGATACGGATGCGGACGGCGCGGCCGAGCTGCTCGGATCGCTGGAACAAGGCGTGAACGACGCGCTGCTCGAATCCGATGCGCAGCGATTGCCGAACGTGCTGGCGCGGCGCGCTCGCGAACGCGGCTGGGCCGACAGCGTGGCCGGAGACATGGAGCGTCATTACTCGCCCGGGCGCACCTGGGAAACACTGGCGCGCACGCTGCTGCAATTGCTGGAAACCGGCGACGTACTGGACATCGCCTCCGGCGATGGCGTGCTGGCCGAACTCCTGGCGCCGCACGCGCATTCGATCGTGTGCGTGGATTCCAGCGAACGCGTGGTGACCGCCGCGCGCGAGCGGTTGAAATCTTTCCGCAATGTCGAAGTCATCGAAGGCGACATGCATGCACTGGATCATGTCTTCAAACCGGGCAGGCGCCGCTTCGACCTGGTGCTGATGATGCACGCCCTCACCTACAGCGAACATCCGGCGAAAGCCCTGGCCGAAGCCGCACGCGTGCTCAAACCCGGCGGCCGCCTGCTGGCCGCCACGCTCGCGAAGCATGCACACCGCGCCACGGTGTCGCCTTTCGATCACCGCAACCTCGGTTTCAAGCGCGAGGAACTGATGGCGTTCGCGCGCAAGGCCGGCCTGGAAGTGCTGCATTGCGCGAAGGTGTCGCGCGAGGCGAGGCCGCCGCATTTCGAAGTATTGAGTCTCCTGGCGAGGAAGCCCGCATGAACACATTGCCTTGGCTGCATCCCGATCGCGTCGCGAAACTGGAGCAAGCGCTCTCGCAGCGCATCCTCGTGCTGGACGGCGCGATGGGCACGATGCTGCAGGCGCACGCGCTGGACGAGCACGGCTACCGCGGCGAACGTTTCAACAACGGCTGCGATGCGAATCATCGTCATGAGCATGGCGAACATTGCGCGCGCGACCTGCGCGGCAACAACGACCTGCTTTCACTGACCCAGCCGCACCTGATCCGCGACATCCATCTGGCCTACCTGCGGGCGGGAGCGGACATGGTCGAAACCAACACCTTCAATTCGACCTCGATCAGCCAGGCCGATTACGGCTTGCAGCACCTGGTGCGGGAGTTGAACCGCGAGGGCGCGAAGCTCGCGCGAGCGGCCTGCAATGAGGTGGAGCTCGAAACGCCGGAGCGTTCGCGCTTCGCCATCGGCGTGCTCGGCCCGACCAGCCGCACGGCTTCCCTGTCGCCGGATGTCAACAATCCGGGTTTCCGCAACGTGGATTTCGATGAACTCGAAAACGCGTACGCGGAAGCAGCGCACGGCCAGATCGAGGGCGACGCGGACGTGCTGATGGTCGAGACCATCTTCGACACGCTCAACGCCAAGGCCGCGCTGTTCGGAATCGCGCGCGTGTTCGACGAGATCGGCGGCCGCTTGCCGATCATGATCTCCGGCACGATCACCGACCGGTCAGGCCGCACTCTTTCCGGCCAGACCGCCGAGGCGTTCTGGTATTCGGTGGCGCACACGCAGCCGTTGAGCGTCGGCCTGAATTGCGCATTGGGCGCGAAAGATTTGCGCGAGCACATCGAAGCGCTGTCGCGGATCGCGAGCTGCCACGTCAGCGCCCATCCCAATGCCGGCCTCCCCAATGCATTCGGCGGCTACGACGAAACGCCAGAGGAAATGGCGAAGACGCTCGGCGAATTCGCGCGCGACGGGCTGCTGAACCTCGTCGGCGGCTGCTGCGGCACCACGCCCGCGCATATCGCCGCGATCGCTGCGGCCGTGCGCGGCGTATCGCCGCGCGCCCTGCCCCGGCCGGAGCGGATCGCCGCGTGAGTGCGCGCCACACACGTTTGAGCGGCCTGGAGCCGCTGGTGATCACGCCGGAGTTGAATTTCGTCAACATCGGCGAACGCACCAACGTCACGGGCTCCGCGCAATTCAAGAAACTGATCAAGGAAGATCGTTACGACGAAGCGGTGGAGGTGGCGCGCCAGCAGGTCGCCAATGGTGCGCAGATCCTCGACGTCAACATGGACGAAGGACTGCTGGACGCCGAGGCCGCGATGGTGAAATTCCTGCGGCTGATCGCGGCCGAGCCGGACATCGCACGCATCCCCGTGATGGTGGATTCGTCCAAGTGGAGCGTGATCGAGGCCGGCCTGAAATGCCTGCAGGGCAAGGGCGTGGTCAATTCGATTTCGCTGAAGGAAGGCGAAGGTCCGTTCCTGGAGCAGGCGCGCAAGGTCCTGCGCTACGGCGCTGCGGTCGTGGTGATGGCGTTCGACGAACAGGGACAGGCGGACACGGTCGCGCGGCGGCTGGAAATCTGCGAGCGCTCGTATCGGTTGCTGACCGAGGAAGTCGGCTTTCCGCCCGAAGACATCATTTTCGACTCCAACATCTTCCCGATCGGCACCGGCATCGAGGAACACGCCGACAATGCCGTGAACTTCATCGAAGCCGCGAAGGAATTGAAAAGGCGTTTTCCGGATTCGCATATTTCCGGCGGCGTGTCCAACGTATCGTTCTCGTTCCGCGGCAACAACACCGTGCGCGAAGCGATCCATTGCGTGTTCCTGTATCACGCAATCCGCGCCGGCATGGACATGGGCATCGTCAACGCCGGCGCGCTGGCGATCTACGACGATCTCGATCCCGAGTTGCGCGAGCGCGTCGAGGACGTGGTGCTGAATCGCCGCTCCGATTCGACCGAGCGGTTGATGGAAATCGCCGAGCGATACAAGAAGGGCACGAGGGAAAAGGACAACGGGAATGCGCTCGCGTGGCGCGAACTGCCCGTTGCGAAGCGGCTGGCGCATGCGCTGGTGCACGGAATCGACCAGTATGTCGTCGAGGATACCGAGGAGGTGCGCAAGACGGTTACGCGTACCCTCGACGTGATCGAAGGTCCGCTGATGGACGGCATGAACGTGGTCGGCGACCTGTTCGGGGCCGGCAAGATGTTCCTGCCGCAGGTGGTGAAATCCGCACGCGTGATGAAGAAGGCGGTCGCGTACCTGCTGCCTTTCATGGAAGAGGAAAAGAAGCGCAGCGGCGAGGTCGGCAGGTCCAACGGCAAGATCGTGATGGCAACGGTCAAGGGCGACGTGCACGACATCGGCAAGAACATCGTCGGCGTGGTGCTCGCCTGCAACAACTTCGAAGTGGTGGATCTTGGCGTGATGGTGCCGGCGCAGAAGATCCTCGACACCGCGCGCCAGGAGAACGCCGACATGATCGGCGTGTCCGGCCTGATCACGCCGTCGCTGGAAGAAATGGCGCACGTGGCGAAAGAGATGCAGCGGCAGGATTTCCGTATCCCGCTGCTGATCGGTGGCGCCACCACCTCGCGCGCGCACACCGCGCTGAAGATCGAGCCGAATTACAAATCCTCGTGCGTGTGGGTGAAGGACGCTTCGCGCGCGGTCGGCGTTGCGCAGTCGCTGGTCTCGAAGGAACTGGTGGACGAATTCCTCGCGAAGGTGCGTAACGAGTACGCGGACATCCGCGAGCGCCACAAGGATCGCGGTCCCGGCAAGAAGCTGGTTTCTCTGGCGCACGCCCGCGCGCAGAAGTTCGATGGCGACTGGGCGAACTACACGCCGCCCGCGCCGCGCAAGCCAGGCATCACCGTGTTCGACAACTACGACCTATCCGAACTGCGCGCGTACATCGATTGGACGCCGTTTTTCTCCGCCTGGGAGTTGTCGGGCCACTACCCCGCCATCCTGGACGACTCCGTCGTGGGCGAGCAGGCGCGGGAATTGTTCGACGACGCCCAGGTAATGCTCGACAAGCTGATCGCCGAAAAATGGTTGACCGCACGCGCGGTGATCGGGCTGTGGCCCGCGAATTCGGTGGGCGACGACGTCGAGCTCCGGCCCGGTGACGGCGAGCGGCCGATCATTGCCCACCACCTGCGTCAGCAAGCCGACAAACCCCCCGAGCGTCCCGATTTCTGCATCGCCGATTTCGTCGCACCGGAAGACTCCAAAAAACAGGACTGGATCGGCGGCTTCGCCGTCACGGCCGGAATAGGCATCGAAAGGCATCTCGAGAATTTCCGCGCGGAGCACGACGACTATTCGGCGATCATCCTGAAGGCATTGGCCGATCGCCTGGCCGAGGCGTTCGCCGAACGCATGCACGAACGCGTGCGCAAGGAGTTCTGGGGCTATGCGGTCGACGAGTCGCTCGACAACGGTGCATTGATCGCGGAGAAATATCGCGGCATCCGTCCGGCGCCCGGCTATCCCGCCTGCCCCGACCACACCGAGAAGCGCACGCTGTTCGCGCTGCTCGATGCAACCGACAATACCGGCATCGAACTGACGGAAGGCATGGCGATGTATCCGGCAGCTTCCGTTTCAGGCTGGTACTTGTCGCACCCGCGCAGCCAGTATTTCGTCGTGGGGCGCGTGAGCAAGGAGCAGGTGGAAGACTACGCCAGGCGCAAGGACTGGAGCGTGGCCGAAACCGAGCGCTGGCTGGCGTCCAACCTCGACTACGACCCGGAGTGAAGCGAGCGCTTCAGTTTTCCTCCGAACCGCCGGGAGCAACCGTTTCGCGCTCGTGATGCCGCAGGTGCACGCTGACGTTGTACAGCGAAACGAACAGCGGGAAGAAATTCGAGAGGATGCCGACCGAATCGTTCTTGCCGAAAATGAAATAGGCCAGCAGCAACACGCTCCCGGCCACCGACAGGTACCAGAACATCATCGGCATCACGATCTTCTTCTGCTTCTTGGTGGCGTAGAGCTGCACGAACCAGCGCGCCGTGAAGGTGAATGTGCCGATGAAGCCGATCAGCTTCCAGGGCGTGACTTCGAAATCGCGCAAGGCGTGCAGGATGTGTTCCATGTTGCGCTCCGGGCGCCGCGAAAGGCGCGATTGTAGAACGCGCAACGGCCTGCGCATGCGGCGGTCGCTTCCGCATTGACCGGCGCGGCGGCCGCCCTTAGACTTTCGCGGCTAAGCTTGGGCGCGTAGCTCAGCGGTAGAGCACTGCCTTCACACGGCAGGTGTCACAGGTTCGATCCCTGTCGCGCCCACCATTCCCGATCAGCGTGCTGCGCACAGCAGCGACCCTTCACACGGCAGGTGTCGCAGGTTCGATCCCTGTCGCGCCCACCATTTCCGATCAGCGCTGCGCACAGCAGCGACCCTTCGCACGGCAGGTGTCGCAGGTTCGATCCCTGCACCGCCCACCAGCTTTCGACTACCTGCGTGTCCCTGTGGAACGTGCGCGTAGCAGCAAACCTTCAGAGCAGGTGTCGCAGGTTCGATCCGAAGCACCGCCCACCAGCTTTCGACGGCGTGCGTGCAGCCTGCCGCTTCAAGGCTTCGATACCACATCGATCGCGCCGTCTTCTTCTGAAAAATGCGATAGCCCCCGGCGCCTGCTCCAGCAGCAAGCGTCAGCTCGCGTGCACATCTTCCGCTCTACTTCATCGAGCTGAATCCTATGACGTTGCCTTCCGTATCGACCACCAGCGCAATGAAGCCGTACTCGCCGATCGAGAACTTGTCCTTCAGCACCCTGCCGCCATTGGCGGCAACCCGGCCGGTCTCGACCGCGCAATCTTCGGTTCTGAAGTACACGATGGTGCCGGCGCCACCCGCCGGACCGTCCTTCATCCGCGCCAGCGCGCCCGCCGCGCCTGCGGCGCCGCGCTGCATCGGAAACGCCCACATCTCGATGTCTTCGGTCGGGCTGTCCAGCCTTGTCAACTGCACCTCCAGGACGGCTTCGTAGAACGCCTTCGCGCGTGGCATGTCCTGCACGTAGATTTCAAACCAGTGGACGGGATTGCCTTGCATGTTTTCTCCTCCGCGAGCGTGAGACGCTTCATTGGATCGTGTAGAGATACGCCGCGATCTCGCGCGCCTGTTGATCCCTGATGCCCATTTCCGGCATGTCCACGCCCGGTATGACCCGCTGTGGGTGGCTGATCCACAAGACGAGGTTTTCGGGATCGTTCGGCAGCACGCCGGCGATGTAGCTGCGGCGGCTCCAGTGGTCCAGCGGCGGTCCGACCAATCCGTCGGCGCCGTTGATGCCCGGAATGGTGTGGCAGGAACCGCAACCGTAGCGCGAGATCAGTTTCGCACCGCGCAAAGCAGCGGCGTCTTCACGCGAGGCGCAGCCGGTCAGCGCGAGTACGCAAAGCGGCAGCACCATCATCAGCGTGTGTGCCGCGGTGCGCGGAACTTGCCGCACCGTCCGCGCGCGATGCTCGTCGGCCCGGAACCAGGCGAAGAACACCGCACACAGCGCAGCGACATGCACGAGGTTCGACGGAATCCACATGACGATGCCGGCCAGTTGCTGATCCTGCAGCGCACTCAACCCCCACGCTTGCGCGGTGTACAGATGCACGACGTACAGCGGCGAGGTCGCGAAGGTCAGGATCGCGCCGATCAGGCTCATCGCGAAACCGGAAGACACCACGAACACGATGGTCGCGCCGTACCCCAGCGCGCGGCGCTTGCCGTACGGCTCGATCACGATGGTCCAGAACGCCAGCGAGAAGAACAGGAAACTCGCGTGCTCCAGATCGTGCAGCCATTCGTGCCGCACCGCGGCATCGTACGGACCGGGCAGATGCCAAACACACAACGACGCGCTCAGCAGCAGCCAGACGCACAACGGCCGCATCAACCAATGGAATACGCAATCCAGGCCGATGCGTTTCCAGCCGCGCACGAGCGCGCGGCGCGCATCGAGATCGAAGGCCCACAGCCACACGATCACCGGCCGTCCGTATACCAGCAGCGGGGGAACCGCCAGCAGCAACAGCATGTGCTGCAGCATGTGTGCGGAAAACAAATCCTCCGCCATCGCATCAAGCGGCGAAACCAGCGTCAGCAGCAGGCCCGTGATCCCCGCGAAAAAAGACAAGGCACGCCAGTGACCGAGGATCGGAGCGCGTTGCTTACCCATCCGCGCCACGCCGATGACATAAGGCACCAGTGCCGCGGTGATGCACACCAGCAGCCACGGTTCCCATTGCCATTGCGAAAGCAGTTGTGGCATCTCGTATGCGATATCAATAGTTGCAAGCAGGCTCGATGAACAACATCACGATCGTGAACACCACCGCGATCGAGAACAGCGCGCTGGTCAGCACCGACCAGTGCGCGATGAAACGGTTGCGCGCTTCGCCGACGATCTGCGGTTCGACTCCGCGCCATGCGGCTCGGCAACCGAACGCAGTCAACAATGCCGCGCCGGCGATGCTGATCGCGGCCAGATCGATGCCGAGCAGGATCCACCAGAGGCTGCCCCACACAGGCACTACCAGTGGGACGTCGATCGGAAAACATGCGTGCGCGGACAGCGCATAGCCGGATACCAGCTGCAGCGACCAGGCCAGCGGTGCGCCGAACAGGGCGAAGTTCAGCGTGAAGCCGACCGGAATGCGTGTCACCGCGGGCGGGGTTATGGGTGTATCGGTTGACGTGACGACCGACATGGCGCACCTCAATGCGGAGTGATCCACGGCAGGAGATAAAGCGTGGTGAAGACGGCGATCCATGCCGTCACCACGAAGTACCAGTACAGCGCGGTGATCGTGATCGCGGTGTAACGCCGTGAAGTGATGTGCCCGAGCGCGCTCCACCAGACCATCGCCGCCAGCACCAGCACGCCCGCAGCGGCGTGCAGCACGTGGAATGCGGTGATCGCGAAGAACAGCGAACCGTAGGCGCCGCTGCGCGGCAGGAAGGGTTCGTCGTGCCAATCGAAACATTGCAGGATCACGTACAGCACGCCCAGCACCAGCGTGATCAACAATCCCGAAAACAATCTTCCGCCCGAGCCCAGGCGCACGCCGCGTTCGGCCCACCACATCGTGCCGATGCTGATCAGCAGCGCGGCGGTGCTCGGCGCGGCATAGCGCAGCGGCGGCAGACCGCTCGGCGGCCAGGGTTGCAGTGTTTGCGATTGCAAATAGAAGTAACTGAAGATCAGGTAGGAGAACACCGCCGCTTCGGTGCCTATCAGCGCCAGCACGCCCCACCATCCCGGCGTGCGCCCGCCGGCCTTGCCGACCGGCAGCGGCCGCGGCTCGGTCGTTTCTTCGTAAGCGGGCGGACGGTAAATGTTCGTGTTCATGCGCGCACCGCCCAGCCCGTCTCCGCACGCGGCCAGAACCACCACAGCAGCGCCGGGATCATCGCCAGCATGCAGCCAGCCGACACCCACCACATTTCGAGCAACAACCCCACGAACATGCCGGCGATCAGCAGCGCCATGCACAGCGGCACCAGCGAATGGCTGGGCTGCTTGAGGATCACGTCGGGCTCTGCATCGAGCACGGTCGTTCCCGGCATCTCGTGTTCGTGATCCAGCACCGGGCCTTCGTGCAGAACGCTCAGCGCTTCGCCTTCCAGCCGCCCTTCCCACAGCGGATGGATGCTGGCGACGCGGGGAATCACGGCGAAGTTGTAGCTCGGCGGCGGCGAACTCACCGACCATTCGAGCGTGTCCGCGTCCCAGGGATTGGCCGGCGCCTTCGCGCCGATCAACAAGCTGCGAACCACGTTGATCGCGAACAGCAGCACGCCGAATGCGAATACGAATGAACCTATCGTGGTGATCAGGTTCGCCGTGCCCCAGCCGATCTCGGCCGGATACGTGTAGATGCGCCGCGGCATGCCGAGCAGTCCGGAGATGTGCATCGGGAAGAAGCCGAGGTTGAAGCCGATGAACATCAGCCAGAAGTTCCACCAGCCGAGTTTCTCGCTCATCATCCTGCCGGTCATCTTGGGAAACCAGTGGTAGATGCCGCCGATCACCGGAAACACGTTGATGCCGATCAGCACGTAGTGCAGATGCGCGACCACGAAATACGTGTCTGTCAGTTGCCAGTCGAGCGGCACCGCCGCGGTCATGAACCCGGAAACGCCCCCGATCACGAACAGCACCACTTCGGCAGCAAGGAACTTGAACGCGGTGGTGAACACCGGCCGGCCGGTCCAGATCGTCGCCACCCAGGCGAACACCGATACCGCGGAGGGAATCACGATCACGAAACTCGCGGCGGAGAAAAATCCCATCGCGATCGCCGGCAGGCCGGTCGAGAACATATGGTGCACCCAGACGCCGAAGCCCAGCACCATCGTCAATATCGTCGCGAGTACCACCGCTGGCTGCGCCACCAGCGGGCGCCGGCAATAGACGGGCAACGCCTGCGAGACGATGCTCATCGCCGGCAGCACGATCGCGTACACCCAGGGATGCCCGAAGATCCAGAACAGGTGCTGCCACAGCAAGGGACGGCCGCCCGCGGACGCATCGAAGAAGTGCGTGCCGAAACGGCGGTCGCACCATAGCAGCATGAAATCCAGACTGACCGCCGGCACCGCGAACAGGATTCCGATGTTCGCCACCAGGGTGCCCCAGATCATGATCGGCACGCGGCTGATCGACATGCCCGGTGCACGCGTGCGGAACATCGTGGCGATGAAGTTCGCCGCACCCGCGGTCGTCGAGATGCCGAGGAACACCATTCCGAGCGAATAGATGTCCACGTTCCAGTCCGGGTTGTACGCACGCGAGGCCAGCGGCACGTAGTTGAACCAGCCGACGTTGGTGCCCTTGCCGTTCCAGAATCCGATGTAGAGAAAGATTCCGGCCAGCAGGAACACCCAGTAGGTGAACGCATTCAATCGTGGGAACGCCATGTCGCGCGTA
>DASXWZ010000046.1:0-2380 GCA_036503375.1 Rhodanobacteraceae bacterium
TTGGGATTTACAACCTTCCATCCACCGCATCGCGCGGCAGGATGTTCTTGACGTCGAACAGCACGCAATCGGGCTTGCCCAGAGCGCGCAATGACTGCGCGCCCATCTCGACGAACTGCTTGTGGCCGACTGCGAGAATGATCGCGTCGTAGCTGTCGGGCTTAAGTTCGGTGACGAGGTCGAGGCCGTACTCGTGTCGTGCATCGCCCGCGTCCACCCAGGGATCGTGCACGTCGACGTGTGCGTGGTAGCCGCGGAACTCGTCGATCACGTCCACCACGCGCGTGTTGCGCAGGTCGGGACAGTTCTCCTTGAAGGCCAGACCGAGGATCAGCACGTGCGAACCGGCGGCGTGCACGCGCCGCTGGGTCATCAGCTTGATCACGCGCTGCGCCACATGCTGGCCCATGCCGTCGTTGATGCGGCGCCCCGAAAGGATCACTTCCGGGTGATAGCCGATCTGCTGCGCCTTGTGCGTCAGGTAATACGGGTCGACGCCGATGCAGTGGCCGCCGACCAGCCCCGGACGGAAGGGAAGGAAATTCCATTTGGTGCAGGCCGCGGCCAGCACCTCGCCGGTGTCGATGCCGAGACGATGGCAGATCAGCGCCAGTTCGTTGATCAGCGCGATGTTGAGGTCGCGCTGGGTGTTCTCGATCACCTTGGCGGCTTCGGCAACGCGGATGGACGACGCGAGGTGCGTGCCCGCGTTCACCACCTTGCGATACAGCCCGTCGACGAATTCGGCGGCTTCCGGCGTTGAACCCGCCACCACTTTCACGATCGTTTCCAGCCGGTGTTCGCGGTCGCCGGGATTGATGCGTTCGGGGCTGTAGCCGGCGAAGAAATCCACGTTGTATTTCAGGCCCGATTCGCGCTCGACGATCGGCACGCAGATTTCCTCGGTCGCGCCGGGATACACCGTGGATTCGTAGATCACGATGCCGCCGCGCCGGATCGCGCTGCCGACCGTCACACTGGCCGATTCCAGCGGACGCAGGTCGGGCCGCTTGAAGGAATCGATCGGCGTTGGCACCGTGACGATGAACACGTTGCAGCCAGCCAGATCCTTCGCATCATTGCTGCAGCGCAGTTGTTTCGCCTCGCGCAGCGCATCGGAAGAAACCTCCAGCGTGTGATCGCGGAATTCCTTCAGCTCCGCGATGCGCGCACCGTTGATGTCGAATCCGAGCGTGGGCAGCACGCGCCCGAAACCCACCGCCAGCGGCAAGCCGACGTAACCCAGGCCGATCACGGCGAGGCGGATTTCTTCGGGTTTGGGCAGCGCTGCTTCCATGCTTTCCTCCAAAGTGCGGCCACGAATGGCCACTATTTGATTTCGCAATCAGGGATGATTGCACACTTTAACCGGAGCGCGGCGCGCGAAGTTCAACGCCAGCAAACCGGCTCCGATCAGCGCGATGCCGATCCATTCGGCCGTATCCGGCCGCTCGTGCAAGAGGGCCCATGCGAACAGTACGCCTGCGATCGGCACCACCAGGCTGGTCAAGCCGGCGATCTGCGTGGACAACCGATGCACGATCAGCAACCACAGCGCCCAGGCGATTCCCGAGGACAGGATCGCGTTGTAGGCGAGCGCACCCAGGAACGGGAGCGACCAGTCCGTCGCGCGTTGGGGCACGATCAGCGCCACCGCGCACAGCACCAGCGTGCCGAACAACATCTGCCACGCAGTCAGTTGCAGCGGCGTGACCTGCGCACGCTGGAACACGCGTTTGCTCAGCACGGTGCCGATCGCCCACGCCAGGCCGCCGGCCAACGCCAACACGATGCTGGACGCGCTGCCGATCTCGTGCCAGGGCTCGATCACGAACAACAAGCCCGTCGCGGCGATCACGATGCACAACCATTGCCGCGGGCCGGGACGGTCGTGCAGCCACCACCACGCCAGCGGCACCATCCAGAAAGGCATGGTGTAGGCCAGCAGCGCGGTCTTGCCCGCGCCGCCGCCGACCAGTGCCCATTGCGCGAAGATCTGGAAGCCGGCCGTTTGCGCCAGACCGATCAATACCGTCGGCCAGAGCGGCGGCAGCGCGAACGATTCGCGCCGGATCGCGAGCAGTCCGAACAACACCATCGTGCCGAACACGTAGCGCAGCGCGCAGAAATTGAAGGGGCCGCAGAAATCCAGCGCCCACTTCATCACCGTCCAGTTCAGCGACCACACCACGCTGAGCACGGCCAGCGCGATCCAGGCAGCGCGAGATTTCGAAGCCGTGTCCACGCTGTCTCCCGCGGCAAACATCCATCTTGCCATGACCGGCTTCACGCCGCGCTGAGCCGAGGGACGGTGCAATCGTGCGATGGCGAAGATCCGCATCGGTATTTCCGGCTGGCGTTATCCGCCCTGGCGCGGGGT